>DATCFA010000501.1:0-2065 GCA_036509805.1 Casimicrobiaceae bacterium | reverse complement strand
GGCGTGGTGCCGCAGCAGCCGCCGACGATGTTGACGAATCCTGCGCGCGCGAACTCCTGCAGCATCGACGACGTCTGCGGCGGTGTTTCGTCGTAGCCGGTATCGGACATCGGATTGGGCAGCCCCGCGTTCGGGTAGCACAGCACGAACGTGTCGGCGACGCGCGCGATGTCCTCGATATACGGGCGCATCAGCGCCGCACCGAGCGCGCAGTTGAGCCCGACGGCCAGCGGGCGCATGTGGCGTATCGAATTCCAGAACGCCTCGGGCGTCTGCCCGGACAACGTGCGCCCCGACGCATCGGTGATCGTTCCCGAAATGAACAGCGGCAGCCGCTGCCCGCGGCGCTCGAACACGCTGTCGACTGCGAACAGCGCCGCCTTGGCGTTGAGCGTGTCGAAGATCGTCTCGACCAGCAGGATATCGGCGCCGCCGTCGATCAGCGCGTCCGCCGCTTCAGCGTACGCCGTCGCCAGTTCGTCGAAATTCGTGTTGCGGGCACCCGGGTCGTTGACGTCCGGCGAGATCGACGCCGTGCGATTGGTGGGGCCCAGCGCGCCGGCGACAAAGCGCGGTCGCGACGGGTCGGCCGCAGTGGCGCGGTCGGCGCATTCGCGCGCAATCGCCGCCGCCGCGCGGTTGATCTCGCGCACTTCCGCCTGCATGCCGTAGTCGGCCTGCGCGATGGATGTTGCGCTGAACGTGTTGGTCTCGATGATGTCGGCGCCCGCCGCGAGATACGCATCGTGCACGTCGCGAACGATGCCGGGGCGCGTCAGCGACAGCAGGTCGTTGTCGCCCTTGAGGTCGTGCGCGTGATCGTGGAAACTGCCGCGAAAATCGTCTTCGGACAGCCGGCATTGCTGGATCATCGTGCCCATCGCGCCGTCGAGGACCAGGATCCGTCGTTCGATGAGGCGAGTGAGTTCTGCGGTGCGGTCGGGTTGCATGGATAAAGTCCGTCGCGTTGGTCACAAAAAAACCCGGTCAGCTTGGCAACTGCGCGGGTCGATGTCACCAACGCCGCTTTAGCAGTATTTGTAGAGCGCCCGCAAGCTGGGAAACCGAGGGTTTCCGATCAAATCGGCGCTTGATGTCCCAAGAGTAGGGGCGCGCGTGTGCAAAGTCAACCTCGGTACGCCGCCGGTCGTGGTAAATTTGCCATCACCATGAAGCACCTGACGCCCAAGGAAGCCAACGAGTTCCTGCAGAAGAATGCGCAGGCCGTGTTCGTCGATTGCCGCAGCGAAATGGAATTCCTGTTCGTCGGCCACCCGAGCGGTTCGCAGCACGTGCCGTGGAACGACGGCCCCGACTGGGAGATCAACCCGCATTTCGTCGGCCAGGTGAAGAAGATCGCGAGCCTGCATCGCCCGATCGTCCTCATCTGCCGCAGCGGCCACCGCTCGGTCGACGCCGGTCTCGCCCTCGAGGAAGGCGGCTTCAAGGAGGTCTACAACGTGCTCGAAGGCTTCGAGGGTCCGCTCGACGAAGATCACCATCGCGGCACGCAAACCGGCTGGCGGCACGACGACCTGCCGTGGGAGCAGCTCTAACACGCATCGCGGCGGCGTGAACCGCAAGCACGTGAACGGAGGTTCCTTGGCGGGCGAATCGGCGCTGCGGCTCGCGTTCGAACAGGCGACCACCGCACCAGCGAACGCCGACGAACTCGCGTTCTACGCCGGGCATCTCGCTGCTGTGGGTCCGACGCTCGCGGCGATGTGCGGCGCCGGCCACCTGTTGCTGCCGCTTGTGGCCGGCGGACACAACGTGCATGGCGTGGATGCATCGGCACTTGCAGTCGCCGCCTGCAAAGCGGCGCTCGCCGAACGCGCGCTGGCCACGCCGCTGTTCCGCCAGTCGCTGCCTGATCTCAACCTGCCCTTTCGCTACGGCGCGGCGTTCATTGCCGGTGGCGCGCTGCAGGCAATCGTCGACCCGGCGCTCGCGCTCGCCGGCCTCACGCGGCTTGCCGCCCATCTCGTCGCGCCGGCCACGCTGGTCGTCGAGTGCATCGTTCCCGCAGAAGCACTGCATGCGCCGGGCGCGCCGCTCGTCGGAG
>DATCFA010000500.1:0-2415 GCA_036509805.1 Casimicrobiaceae bacterium | reverse complement strand
GAGCGCCGCGTCCAGCGCGTCGAGCGGATCGTCGAACGCCGCATGCACGCCGTCGCCGGTGGTCTTGACGATCGTGCCGCGATGCCGCTCGACTGCGCGACGGACGATCGCATCATGCAGCGCAAGTGCCGGCTGCATCCGCGCGGCGTCCTGCTCCCACAGGCGCGTGCTGCCTTCGATGTCGGTGAACAGGAACGTGACGATGCCGGACGAGGAGGGCATGGACAGGGATCGAGAGGCCTGCGACAGGCACCGGCTCGGGCCGGCGCCACGGACACGTTCCTTACAGTATAGAGGGCGCAGCCACGCTGGCGCCGCCCGTCGCAACACGCGTTGTGCCTACGCTACGGCGTATCGGCGTCGGGTCCGGCCGGCGCAGCGGCGCCCTGCAGCATGCGCTCGAGCCGGCGCGCGAACACCGTCATTTCCTTTTCCGCCTGCTTGTCGCCGCGCTCGTGCGCGACCGCAATGCCTTGCCGGTACGCAGCCAGCGCATCGGCGTTGCGGCCGCAGGTGGCGAGCGCTTTCGCGTAGAACTTCCACGCCGCCGTATAGCGAGGATCGAATTCCACGGCCTTCGCGAGGTGGATGGCGCCGGCGGCCGCGTCATCCGCGTGCAGGTAGCCGGTGCCGAGCGAAAAGCGCAGCAGCGCCCCGTCCTTCCCGCTGGCGAGCATCCGTTCGAAGCTCGCCAGCGCCGGGCTCGGGGGGACGCCGGCCACGTCAGAGCACCTTGCCGCTCGCGCAGTCGACGTGGTGGAACGGATAGATCACCTGGTGATCCTCGCCATTGATCTTGCCCTTGACGTACGCGAAGAGCTCGTCGCCGGGCGAATGCTGGTAGATGATCTGCGCGGGAAAATCGTGTGCGGGACTTGAAAAGATGTAGGAGACCATGCCGCGATCCGCCTGCGTGCCCTCGTAGACAAAGCCTTCCTCGGGCTTGTCGGTCGGCTTGGCGATATAAGCGATCTTGCCGTCGGGCCGGGTCTCGATGCGCATGAACTCGAACGACAGCGTCTTTCCGTTCATCACCGTGTGTCCGAGGCCCAGCATCATCCCCGCCGCGGGCGCCGTCCACTGCTCGGTGAAGTTGCGCATGTTGACGCTGCCCGCCCAGCATCCGTGCAGCCACGCGAGGTCGGCGACCGGGCCCGGCGGTGTCGTCACCGGCACGCCGGCTACAGGCTGCGCAGACGCGTCACCGCTTGCAGCCGGCGCGGCCGGCGTTGTGGGCGGCACCACCGCAGGCACCGCGGGCGCCACCTCGGCGGCAGGCGCTTGCGCCAATGCATGCGTGAACGCGGACAGCGCGTAGACAGTGGCCAATGCGATCGTGATGCGTGCTTGCATGGATGCGTTCCGTTGATTGCGGCCGCGCGAGCGGCACGTTGAAAAAAAAGTTGCCGCGGCCAACAACGCCGGTCGACGACCGGGCCGCAAGCGCGCGGCCCTGCACGCGGCGATTGCACGGTCGCGACGAGCGCTCGCCCGCGCGGCTCGCAGCCCCGGACATCAGGACGCGGAACCTCCGAGCATCGCCGCCTTCAAATCGGCCTGCACCGGCTTGTCACCCAGCCACACGCGCGTCAACGCGTCGTTGAACGCCGTGCCGGCGATGGTTGCATGCAGCGCACCGTCGAGCACGATACGCGTCGCGCCGTCGACGAAGTCGAGCGTGACGACGCTGCCCTCCTTGACGTCGCCGAAGCCCTTCATCGCCGCGACCATCTGGCCGGTTTCACCCTTGACCGCCGCGAGCTGCGCGTCGCTGTTGTTGTCCTTCAATCCGTCCAGCAGTGCATCCGACAATTGGTCGGCCGACAAGTTGCGCAACAGGTCCATGCGAATGCGTCGCGGTGATTGCGCCAGCACGCCGGTCAGGTCCTTCGCCGGTTGCGGCAGATAGAGGCTCCCCACGTACACCTTGAACACGACCTTCACGCGCGTTCCCGCGCCGTTCAGCACCAGCGGACGGCCTCCGACCTCCGCGCTGTCGGCAAGCTTGACGCCATGGATATCGAGCGCGGCCGCAGGCAGTGCAAGCGCCATCGCCAACAGCAGTGCCATCCATCGGATCATGTCGGTCGCCGTTGTCGATCGCCGCGCTCGCCCGCTTCAGAGCGCCTCGAACAACCCGGCCGCGCCCATTCCCGTGCCGATGCACATCGTCACCATGCCGTACTTCTGCTTGCGCCGGCGCAAGCCGTGCACGATCGTCGCCGTACGGATGGCGCCGGTAGCGCCGAGCGGATGCCCGAGGGCGATGGCGCCGCCCAGCGGATTGATCTTGGCCGCGTCTAGGTCGAGCGTGCGGATCACCGCGAGCGACTGTGCGGCGAACGCTTCGTTCAGCTCGATCCAGTCGAGCTGCTGTTTGCTGATGCCGGCACGCTCGAGCACTTTCGGGATGGC
>DATCFA010000499.1:0-4344 GCA_036509805.1 Casimicrobiaceae bacterium | reverse complement strand
TGCCCGCGAAGGTGCGCCTGACGCTGATCGACGGCCAGGTGGTTTACGAAGCGTGAATGCCGCTGTCGCCACCTGCGGCCGTTGTACGACTCCCGAGAGGTTCCACGATGGATGATGTGCTGACCGAGCCGCGCTGCAGCGTGCGCACTTCCACTCAATCCGACCGGCGGCCGTCAGCCGTGTCGTCGCTCGGCGCAGGGTTTGCGCAGGCGGTGCTGCCGGTGGCGGCGCAGGTGATCACCACGCCCGCCGACGGCCTCGTCGCCGGTGAAGTGAAGGTCGCGGCGCAAGGCGGCGAGATTCCCGCCTACCGCGCGATGCCCGCGTCGGGCGACCGATTGCCGGTGATCGTCGTCGTGCAGGAGATCTTCGGCGTTCACGAGCACATCAGGGACGTCTGCCGGCGCTTCGCGCACCTGGGCTACTTCGCGATCGCGCCCGAGCTCTTTGCACGCCAGGGCGACGCGTCGAAGGTTTCCGACATCAATACGCTGCTCGAGACCATCGTGCGCAAGACGCCGGATGCGCAGGTGATGTCCGACCTCGACGCGACCATCGCCTGCGCGAAGGCGAGCGGCCGCGCCGACACGTCGCGCGCCGGCATCACCGGCTTCTGCTGGGGAGGCCGCATCGTGCTGATGTACGCCGCGCACAATCCGCAGCTCAAGGCGGCTGTCGCGTGGTACGGCCCCACGGCGCGCCCGTATCACCCGGGCGACAAGACGGCGATCGAGGTGGCGGGCCACGTCAGGGCGGCGACGCTGGGCCTCTACGGCGGCGCCGACCAGGGCATCCCCGTCGATACCGTCGAGCGCGAATTCGCCGCGATCAGGGCAGCAGGCAATCGCAACGTCGCCTTCCACGTCTATCCCGACACGCCGCACGCATTCTTCGCCGACTACCGGCCGAGCTACGCCAAGGCTGCGGCCGAGGATGGCTGGGCGCGCGCCACCGCGTGGTTCAAGGCGCATCTCTAAAGCGACGCGTCACTTCGGCTTTTCGCGCGGCACGCGGCCCATGACGAAGAACTCGTCGTTGGGCCGCATGCTGATCAGGTTCGCCATCCGGTTGGACAGCGCGAAAAACGCGGCGATCGCGCCGATGTCCCAGATGTCCTCATCGCCGAAGCCGTGCGCGTGCAGCGCCGAAAAGTCGCCATCGTCGATCGTCGGCGACGCCACGGCCACTTTCATCGCGAACGCGAGCATCGCCTTCTGCCGTGGCGTAACGTCGGCCTTGCGGTAATTGGCGGCGACCTGGTCGGCCACCAGCGGGTTCTTCGCGTAGATGCGCAGGATAGCGCCGTGTGCGACGATGCAGTAGAGGCAATCGTTCGCCGCGGAGGTCGCCACGACGATCATCTCGCGCTCGGCCTTGGTGAGGCCGCTTTCCTTTTCCATCAGCGCGTCGTGGTAGGCGAAGAACGCGCGGAACTCGGCCGGTCGATGCGCCAGCGTCAGGAACACGTTGGGAATGAATCCCGCTTTCTCATGTACGTCGAGCATCCGCGCGCGGATATCCGCGGGCAATGCTTCGAGTTCCGGAACCGGGTAGCGACTGATCGCCGGCGTGGTCATGCGATCGAGTCTACCAGTCGACCGGAGGCCGATCCACAACGAGACGGGCAACCGGACACCCGTGGATCGGTGCGCGCAATGGCGCGCAAGTGGGCGCTTGACGGCCGGTGGCGCCCGGGCGCAGAGTTCGTCCGCGTGAATATTCCCGCGAATATCCAGGTGGTTGTCCCGCATACTGGACAGGATAGGATGTGGGCACTGTCGACCGGGAAGGATGCGCATGCCGATGTACATGGACATTCACGACGTTCCTGGCGTGACCGCGGCGGGCGTTGCCGGCGCGCACATGCAGGACCTGCACATGCAGGCTGCGCACGGCGTGGAGTACATCAAGTACTGGCTGAACGAGAAGCAGGGAAAGATCTTCTGCCTGTGCAACGCGCCGAGCGCCGAGGCCGCCGACGCGGTCCATCGTGAGGCGCATGGGCTGACGGCGGCGCGGATCATGGAGGTGACACCCGAGATCGCGGATGCCTTCATGGGCGCGGCGGAGATCGACAACGCGGGCGCAGCGCTGCTTCCGGGCAAGCGGGAACGCGATCCGGGCACGCGCACGATCCTGTTCACCGACATCGTCGGCTCGACCAGCATGACGCAGCAACTTGGAGACGACGTGGCGCTTGCCGTACTCGGCGTTCACGATCGCATCGTGCGCGCCGGGCTGGTCGCGGCGAACGGAAGTGAAGTCAAGCACACCGGCGACGGGATCATGGCGGTATTCGTTTCGGCTGCTGCCGCGATTCGCTGCGCGATCAACGTGCAGAGCGATCTGCTGCAGCACCGAAGCGAGCATCCCGACTGGCCGCTGCGCGTCCGGATCGGCGTAGCCGCAGGCGAACCGATCGAGCACCACAACGATTTGTTCGGATCGACGGTGAATCTGGCTTTCCGACTCTGTGCCCATGCCGAACCGGAGCAAATCCTGGTGTCCAACACGGTCGCAGAACTGTGCATCGGCAAGGCGCTGCCGTTCAGGGACATCGGCCCGGTTGCGCTCAAGGGCTTCGCCCAGCCCGTTCATATTCACTGCATAGGGCTCGCGTAGTATTCTCCGGGTCGCGCGCGGCGCCAGAAGCGATCGGCTGGAACCGCCCGCCGTGATACGCTGGCGCCGCGTACCGGATGCAGCGCAATGCATGCACGGCACACTGCGCGCGTCGACTGGCAATCATCAACGATGGCCTCCACAATCCGCACCACCGACTCGTCACCCCCGCTGCCGTCGGGCACGGTGACGTTCCTGTTCACGGATATCGAAGGCAGTACCCGGCTGTGGGAAACGCAGGCGACCGCCATGCGCACAGCGCTCGCGCGCCACGACGCGCTGTTGCGCCACTGCATCGACGCGCATGACGGGCACGTGTTCAAGACCGGGGGCGATGCGTTCTGCGCGGCGTTCCACACGGCTCCCGATGCGATTGCGGCGGCGCTCGAGGCGCAGCGCGCGCTGCATCGCGAGCCATGGCCCGCGGGTGCCCCGCTGCGCGTGCGGATGGGACTGCATTCGGGCTCGGTGGAGCTGCGTGATGGCGACTACTTCGGCCCCGCGCTCAACAAGGTGGCGCGACTGGTCGCGGCAGCGCATGGCGGCCAGTCGCTGCTGTCCGAGTCGATGCACGACCTCTGCCGCGACCACATGCCGCCGCTGGCGCAAGCGAAACCGCTCGGCGTGCACGGACTCAAGGACGTCGAGCGTCCGGAGGCGGTGTTTCAGCTCTCCCATCCGGACCTGCCGCAGGACTTTGCGCCGCTGCGCGCAGAAGCGGCACCGCCGGACCGCGACACGCCGTCGATCGCCGTGCTGCCATTCGTCAACATGAGCGGCGACGAGGAGAACGAATACTTCGCCGACGGTCTTTCGGAAGAGCTCCTGAACGTGCTCGCCAAGATCCGCGGGCTGCGGGTGGCGTCGCGCACGTCGGCATTCTCGTTCAAGGGCAAGGACGTCGACATCCCGACGGTCGCGCGCAAGCTCAATGTCGCGACGGTGCTCGAAGGCAGCGTGCGCAAGTCGGGCAACCGAGTGCGGATCACCGCCCAGCTGATCGAAGTTGCCAGCGATTCGCACCTGTGGTCGGAGACCTACGACCGCCAGCTCGACGACATTTTCGCGGTGCAGGACGACATCGCGCAATCGGTCGTCAAGGAATTGCAGGTGACGCTGATGGGCGCGCGCGTGAGCTCTGCCGTCGCCGTAGCCGAAGTCCGCCGCGCGGTCGCGGGGCGCGCTGACAATCCGCAGGCGTTCCAGCTGTACCTGCAGGGAAAATTCTACGCAGACCGCGCGACCCAGGCGGACACCGACAAGGCGGTCGCGCTGTTCCGCGAGGCGCTGGCGATCGAGCCCGATTTCCCGCTGGCGTGGGCGGGGATGTCGCTGGTGCAGCAGGCCCAGGCGGGCTATGGCTTCGCGCCGATCGACCAGGGCTATGAAGAGGCACGCGAGGCCGCAAAGCGTGCTGTCGCGATGGCGCCCGAACTGGCGGAAGGCCACGTCGCGCTCGGTCACATCGCGCAGTCGTATGACCGCGACTGGAGCGTTGCGGACGCGTCGTTTCGCCGCGCGCTGGAATTGGCGCCCGGCGACGTGCATGCGCTGCAGGCGGCGGCGGGGCTCGCGCGCATCCTCGGACGCCAGGAAGAGGCGGTGGCGCTTGTGCGGCAGACGGTCGCGCGGGATCCGCTGTCAGCCCGCACCCATCGAATGGCCGGCAACGTCTACCTGATCGGCGGCGACTGGGAGGCCGCGGCGGCGTCCTTCGCGATG
>DATCFA010000498.1:0-3789 GCA_036509805.1 Casimicrobiaceae bacterium | reverse complement strand
CTATTTCACCGCGTTGTTCGCCGACCTGACGGCGGTGGCTGCGGAGCAGATGGACGAGGTGTTGCGCGATGTCGACGGCGCAGCCGATTTCAAGGTGGCGCAACTGGGCGGCGGCGAGTGCGCGGGCGTCGTGCAGGTGTTCGTCGGCGCGGCGTTCTTCGCGGCGGCGCACGAACGGCGCTACCGCGATGCGTTCGCCGCGCAGCGGCGCGACGCCGACGCGCGCGCCTGCGCGGTTGCGCAATTGCGGCTGATCGGACAGGGCGTGCACGACCTCGTCAACCCGGCGCCGTCGTTTCGCGTGCGCAAGCTGATGCACGACCTCACGGACATCGCCGATGCGCTCGCCGGCAAGGCACCCGACGAGCTCGCGCTCGCCTACGGCGACTTCGCGCGCGTGCTGGCGGCCGACGAAGCGAGCCCCGTCGATCCTGTGTTCTACGCCGAGATCGACCGCTGGGTGGTGGCCACTGCGGCGTTCTGCGTCGAGCGCGATCCGCAGCTTGACCTGACCGGCGCGCTGCCGGTCAGCGCACCGCCGTCGCCGATCCGTTTCATGGCGCGCGAGCAGAAGGTCGCCGCCTGATGGGTGCGGGTATCGTCTATCTGGTAGGCGCCGGCCCCGGCGCCGCCGACCTGCTGACGCTGCGTGCGGCGCGGCTGCTCGCGCGTGCGGATGTCGTGCTGCACGACGCGCTGATCGGCGACGATGTGCTCGCGCTCGCGCCGCGCGCCGAGAAGATCCCGGTAGGCAAGCGCTGCGGTGCGCATTCGACGTCGCAGCGTTTCATCAACAAGCGGCTGGTCGATGCGGCGCGCCGCGCGAAAGTGGTGGTGCGCCTGAAAGGCGGCGACCCGATGCTGTTCGGCCGCGCGCACGAGGAAATCGACGTTCTCGCCGCCGCAGGCATACGCTGCGAGGTCGTGCCCGGCGTCACTGCGGCACTGGCCGCCGCCGCGGATGCGCGGCTGTCGCTGACACGCCGCGGTGTGTCGCGCAGCGTGGTGTTTGTCACGCCGCGGGTAGGCGACGGCGAGGATCCGGCCGCGTGGGCGGCGGCCGCCGCCGCCGCCGACACGGCGGTCATCTACATGGGCGCCGGCGACGCGATCGCCGTCACTGCAGCACTTGCCGCCGCCGGGAGCTCTCTGGCCACGCCCGTGGCACTGGTGGAAAGCGCCTCGCGGCCCGATTGCGCGATCCACGCGGGCGTTCTGGCGGGGTTGCCCGGACTCGCCGCCGCCCGCGGCAACGGTCCGGCGCTGATCATCGTCGGCGCCGTGTGCGGCGAGCTGGCGGCCGCCTGCGCGTCCCCGTTGCGCGAGGCCGCCACCGCCTGAAGGGCCGGCGGCACGCTGCGCGGCACCCGGCGCATCCCCGATTCGGCTTGTTGTATGCCACGTCTTCGGACGGTGGGCATTGCCCGGACACGGGCTTCCCGCTTGCGGGCCCCAAGGCAAAATGCTTTAGACTAACGGGGTTAGGCGTCAAACTTCATAAACAACAGCGCGCGCGATCGCGGCTTTGCGCCGTGAGCCGCCAGAAGGTGTCGAACGCCCGATGCTACCCGGCATCCTCTTTGCACTCGCGATCGCTGCGCTGGTCATTGCCGTCGTCGCCGGATTGTTGCGTCGCCGCCGGCTGGCGCCTTCGAGCATCATGTCGGGCGCCGACTCCGCGAACACCGTCGCACAATGGACCGAAGGCGAGACGACGCGACTGCTGTCATCGGCCGAGCTGCCGGGCCTGTACCTGCTGCGGCCGCGTTTCCTCACCAAGGCAGAAAGCGTCGTCTACCTGCTGCTGAAGGCCGCGTTCCCGCGCCACGACATATTCGCGAAAGTGCGGCTGTCCGACGTGCTGCAGGTGAAAATCGGCCCGCAGGGGATGGAGCGGCTGCGCGCGTTTCGCAAGATCGCCAATCAGCACATCGGCTTCGTCGTCTGCGACAAGGATTCGACGATTGTCGCCATTGTCGATTCGCGCGAGCCCGAGCAGGTGACCAATCCGCGCGACCAGAAGCTCGAGGTCATCAAGCAGCGCTGCCTGCAGGCGGCGCAGGTCAAGTACGTGTGTGTCTACCCGCCGCAACTGCCGCGCTACCGCGAGCTGCGCGAGCAGGTGCTGGGGCCGGCGGCCGACCTGGTCTAACCCTATGTATCCGAACGCCACTGGATCCCCGCTTTCGCGGGGATGACGGCCGCGGCTTTGCCGCGGCCGTCAGTTGACGACCTGGCGCAGCTCGCCACCCTTGTAGCGCGTGGCCATCTTAGCGAGCGGCATCGCCTTGATCCTGTCGGCCATGCCGGCGCAGCCGAACTGCTGGTAGCGCTCCACGCAGATCGCCTTGGCGGCGAGCATCGCAGGCTTCAGGTATTCGCGTGGGTCGAACTTGGACGGGTTCTGCGCGAAGAAACGGCGTATCGCCGCCGTCATCGCGAGACGGATATCGGTGTCGATGTTGACCTTGCGCACGCCGTGCTTGATGCCTTCCTGGATTTCCTCGACTGGCACGCCGTAGGTCTCCTTCATGTCGCCGCCGAATTCGCGGATCTCCGCCAGCAGGTTCTGCGGCACCGACGAGCTGCCGTGCATCACCAGATGCGTGTTGGGAATGCGCGCGTGGATCGCCTTGATGCGGTCGATCGCCAGGATGTCGCCGGTGGGCTTGCGCGAGAACTTGTACGCACCGTGCGACGTGCCGATGGCGATGGCCAGCGCGTCGAGCTGCGTGCGGCCGACGAAGTCCGCGGCCTGCGCCGGATCGGTCAGCAGCATCTCGCGCGTCATCGTGCCTTCGGCGCCATGCCCGTCTTCCTTGTCACCTTTCATCGTCTCCAGCGAACCCAGGCATCCGAGCTCGCCTTCGACGGTGACGCCGATCGCGTGCGCCTCGTCGACGACCTTGCGGGTGACGGCGACGTTATAGTCGTAGTCGGCGATGCTCTTGCCGTCCTCGCGCAGCGAGCCGTCCATCATTACCGACGAGAAGCCGAGCTTCATCGCCGATTCGCACACCGCCGGCGATTGCCCGTGGTCCTGGTGCATGACGACCGGGATTTGCGGATAGCTTTCCACCGCCGCCTCGATCAGGTGCCGCAGGAACACTTCGCCGGCATATTTGCGTGCACCCGCCGACGCCTGCATGATCACTGGACTGTTGGTCTCGGCGGCGGCACTCATGATCGCCTGCACCTGCTCCAGGTTGTTGACGTTGAACGCGGGCAATCCGTAACCGTTCTCGGCGGCGTGGTCGAGCAGCTGGCGCATCGAAACGAGGGGCATCGCGGTCTCCGTGGACGATTCAGCGCGGCGCGGCGCGACCGCGCCGCCGGCAGCTCGTATTTTACGCGCTCGCGGGATGGGCGCGAACCGAGTCGGAGAAGGAGCGCCGGGCGAGAGAAGGACAGCGTTTTCCTTCTGCGCAACGTGTTCGCTCTCCCGTGTGCGGGAGAGGGTTAGGGTGAGGGCATGTTTTGCCGACGCACACCCTCATCCCAGCCTTCTCCCGCAAGTGGGAGAAGGAGCATTGTGGCGAGCGGGAGACGGCAGGGTGAGGGCGCCATCCTCGCAATCGCTACGTGCGCGTTGCGTGGCGCTCGATGCACGTCGCCAGCACATGCTGGGCATCCTCGGCCCACCAGCGCTCGGAGAGGATCTCGACCTCGTGAAGCCCGCGATACCCGGCGCCTTCCATCCAGCTGCGCACGAGCGGCAGGTCGACCACGCCGTCGCCCATCATTCCGCGGTCGGTCAAAAGGTCGCGCGTGGGCACGAGCCAGTCGCAG
>DATCFA010000497.1:0-3313 GCA_036509805.1 Casimicrobiaceae bacterium | reverse complement strand
TGCAGCGACTTCCCGGGCCAGCGTGTCCGCGGCCCCTGCGCGGGCCGAGTGGTGGCGACGAACCACTGGTCGGTCAGCATCGGCTCGACGATTTCGCCGCTGCGCCCGCAGCGCGGCACCACCATCCTGTGCGCATCCTCGGCGACCAGCAGACCCGCCTCGGCCAGGTCGGCGAGCACCGCCTTGCGCGCGACAAAGCGATCCATCCCGCGATACTTTTCCGGTGCGTTGTCGTTGACGCGCGCAGCGAGGTCGAGCACGGCGATCGCCGGCAGCTTGTGTCGCTGGCCGATCTGCCAGTCGTTGAAATCGTGCGCCGGCGTGATCTTGACCACACCGGTACCGAACGCGCGGTCGACGTAGTCGTCGGCGATGACGGGAATTCGCCGCCCCGCGAGCGGCAGCATCACTTCGCGGCCGACCAGCGCCTGGTAGCGCTCGTCGGCGGGATTCACCGCCACCGCGGTGTCGCCCAGCATCGTCTCCGGGCGCGTCGTCGCCACGACGACGCTGCCGCTGCCGTCGGCGAGCGGATAGCGGATCTGCCACAGCTTGCCCTCAATTTCCTCGCTTTCGACTTCGAGGTCCGATACCGCGGTGCCGAGCTTGGGGTCCCAGTTGACGAGGCGCTTGCCGCGGTAGATGAGGCCGTCCTCGTGCAGGCGCACGAACGTCTCGATCACCGCGGCCGACAATCCGGCGTCCATCGTGAAGCGCTCGCGCGACCAGTCGGCCGCGGCGCCCAGCCTGCCCATCTGCCGCTTGATCGTCGAACCCGACTCCTCCTTCCACGCCCACACGCGCTCGACGAATGCCGCGCGTCCCATCGCATGGCGCGAAAGGCCCTGCGATTTGAGCTGCTGCTCGACGACGATCTGTGTTGCGATGCCGGCGTGGTCGGTGCCGACCTGCCACAGCGTGTTGTCGCCGCGCATCCGGTGATAGCGGATCAGCACGTCCATCAACGTGTGCTGGTACGCGTGGCCCATGTGCAACGTGCCGGTGACATTCGGCGGCGGCAACGCGATGCAGTACGCCGGCGCGCCCGCCTTCCACGATGGCTTGAAGTAGCCGCGCGACTGCCACAGCGGATACCACTTGTCCTCGATCGCGTGGGGTTCGAAACTCTTGGCGAGTTGCATGGGTCGCTGCTTGTCGATAGTGATGTAATTGCTTGAAATTATAGCGGACTCCTCCACGGCATCGTGCGCACAGCGCCCGTCACGCCAGCGCAACCGCCGGCTGCGCGGCATTTTTCTGCAGCGCAAGCGCGGGCGCGAGCCGGCGGTCCATCGCGTGCGCAACCGCATCGAGTCGCGTCATCAGCGTCGCGAATTCGCGCGGCGTCAGCGCCTGGTCGGCGTCGCACCACGCTTCGGTCGGGCGCGGATGCACCTCGATCAGCAGGCCGTCGGCGCCCGCGGCAATGGCGGCGCACGCGAGCGCGGGCACCATCCACGCCTTGCCGCCGGCATGCGAGGGATCGACGATCACCGGCAAGTGCGTCTCCTTCTTCATCACCGCCACGGCCGTGACGTCGAGCACGTTGCGGTACGCCGTTTCGAACGTGCGGATTCCGCGCTCGCACAGGATGATCCGGTGGTTGCCGCCGGCGGCGATGTATTCGGCCGCCATCAGCCACTCGGCGATCGTCGCACTCATCCCGCGCTTCAATATCACCGGCACGTCGACCTTGCCCACTTCCTTCAACAGGTCGAAGTTCTGCATGTTGCGCGTGCCGACCTGGATCACGTCGACGTCGGCTTCGAGGAACGTGTCGAGCATGCGCACGTCCATCAGCTCGGTCACCACCGGCAGCGCATGCCGCGCGGCGGCGTCCTTCAGCATCGCGAGGCCCTCCACGCCCTTGCCCTGGAACGTGTACGGCGACGTGCGCGGCTTGAACGCGCCGCCGCGCATCAGTCGCGCGCCGCCGGCGGCGACGGCGGCGGCGGCATCGGCCATCTGCGCCGGCGTCTCCACCGAGCACGGCCCGGCGATCACCTGCACGTCGGTACCGCCGAACGCGAGGCCGCGAACGTCGACGATGCTATTCGCATCGTGCCATTCGCGCGCGACAAGCTTGTACGGCTTGACGATATGCATCGAACGCTCGACGCCGGGCAGCGGATCGAACATCCCCGGATCGAGCTTGCGCTCGTCGCCGATGGCGCCGATCAGCGTGCGCTCGGCGCCGCGCGAAATGTGCACGTCCAGCCCGTGACTGCGAATGCGCGCGACGACGGCCTCGACGTCCGGCTCGGTGGCACCTTGTTGCATGACGATGATCATTGCGGCTCCTTTTCCCGTTGCAAAAAAAATCGGGCGACCCTTTTGGGGCCGCCCGATCGATTGTTCGTGTTGTTCGATTCGCGTCTATGCGCGCGCGGCCCTCGTGGGTGTGCGGGTAAAGACGTACCAGTAGCCGAACGCGCGCGCGGGGCCGCTCGCGCAATGCCCGGCGGCAATGCGCGGGTCGGGCAACACCGGCGAACCGTTGCTCGACCAGTCGTTCGAAGGTGCGTTCGAAGGTGCGTTCGAAGCTTGCATGTCAGCAGTGTCGCACTGCGGCAAAGCGCCTGTCAATTGAGATCGTTGCGCAGGCGCTCGAGCTCGCGCTCGATGGCCTCGGCCACGTAGGTGCGCAGGAGCTCGCCCACATGCTGGTTGATCGTCGCCACGAGCTCGGCGCTGGCGCGGTCGACGATCGGCTTCAGCCGCTCGCCGAGCTGGTCGCGCAGCCCGGTGTCGGTGAACATGTCGATCCGCTGCAGCACCTGCATCCGCACTTCGTCGATCAGCTCGGCGGTGGACGCGGCGACCGCGCTGGCGCTGGCGCTGGCACTGGCCGCGGCCGATTCCGCGGCGGCGGTCGCGTTGCGCTGGTGCGACGCCTGGATTTCGCGGGCGTCCGGTATGACCGCGATGGACCGCGGCGAAGGCCCGAGCACGCTGTCGTCGCCACGCATCGCGTCATCGGGCCAGATCGACGGCTCGCCTTCGCTCGCCGCGGCGATCAGCGCGGCGTCGATCTCCTCGATCGCATCGGTCAGCACCGGCACATCACCGTACAGGCGCGCAGCCGGTCGTAGCGCGTCGGACGTGATGCGCGGCGCCTCGGACGTGATGCGCGGCGCATCGGGCGTGATGCGCGCCGCCTCGGACGTGATGTGTACCGCATCGGGCGTAACGCGCTGCGCCAGCTGCGCAGCCGTGATGGGCGGCGTGCGCATGTCGCGTGCCGGAGGTTCATGCGGGACGGGCGTTTGCGACAGCCCCGGCGTTTCGAGCTGGGGACGCGCAGCCGGCAGTT
>DATCFA010000496.1:0-5753 GCA_036509805.1 Casimicrobiaceae bacterium | reverse complement strand
CGGTTGTGGGCACGTGAACTGAGGCGAACTGGGTAGCGAAGCGCTTGACGAAACTGAGCGAACTGCTGGAAAAGACCGTCCCCGCGCTGGGGTACGAACTGGTCGACTGGGAATTCGGGACCAATCGGCTGCTGCGCGTCTTCATCGACATGCCGAAAGGCATCGACGTCGAGGACTGCGCGCGGGTGAGTCACCAGCTGACGCACCTGTTCACCGCGGAGAACGTCGATTTCGCGCGGCTCGAGGTGTCGTCGCCGGGTCTAGACCGGCCGCTCACCAAGGCTTCGGACTACGAGCGCTACAAAGGCGAGGAAGCGAAGTTCACGTTGCGCGAGCCCATCGAGAACGCGAAAAAATTCAAGGGAATTCTGCGTGGCGTCGACGGCAAGGCCGCCCTCGTCGAAACCGCGCGTGGCGTGCAGTCGATACCGTTCGACCTGATCGAACGCGCGCGGCTGGTGCCGAGGATCGAGTGGAGATGAACATGAACCGTGAAATGCTGTTGCTGGTGGATGCGCTGTCGCGCGAGAAGAACGTGTCGAAGGAAATCGTCTTCAGCGCGCTCGAGATGGCGCTCGCGTCGGCCACCAAGAAACGCTACCCCAGCATGGAGATCGACGCACGCGTCGAGATCGATCGCGAAACCGGCGAGTACAAATCGTTTCGCCGCTGGACCGTCGTGCCCGACGAGGAGCACGAGGAGCCGGCGCACCAGCTCGCGATCACCGACGCGCTCGAGCGCGATGCCGAATTGAAGCTCGGTGATGTGGTCGAGGAATCGCTCGAGCCGATCGAGTTCGGGCGCATCGGCGCGCAGGCCGCGAAGCAGGTGATCCTGCAGAAGATCCGCGATGCCGAGCGCGAGCAGATCCTCAACGACTTCCTGGAGCGCGAGGACAACCTCCTGACCGGCACCGTCAAGCGCATCGAGCGCGGCAACGCGATCGTCGAATCGGGCCGCATCGAAGGCATCATCCCGCGCGACCAGCTTATCCAGAAGGAAATGCTGCGCGTCGGCGACCGAGTGCGCGCCTACGTGATGAAGATCGACCGCACGGCCAAGGGCCCGCAGTTGATCCTGTCGCGGATCGCGCCCGAATTCCTGGTGCGGCTGTTCGAGCTCGAGGTGCCGGAGATCGAGGAGGGCCTGATCGAAATCAAGGCCGCGGCGCGCGACCCGGGCATCCGCGCCAAGATCGCCGTCAAGTCGAACGACCCGCGGCTCGATCCGCAGGGCACCTGCATCGGCATGCGCGGATCGCGCGTGACCGCGGTCACCAACGAGCTCGCCGGCGAGCGCGTCGACATCGTCCTTTATTCGGACGACCCGGCGAAGTTCGTCGTCAATGCGCTGGCGCCGGCCGAGGTGCAGAGCATCCTGGTCGACGAGGAGAAGCATTCGATGGACGTCGTCGTCGACGAGGAAAACCTGGCGATTGCGATCGGCCGCAGCGGGCAGAACGTGCGCCTCGCTTCCGAGATGACTGGCTGGGAGCTCAACCTGATGGGCGTCGAGGAGTCGCAGCAGAAGCACGAAGGCGAGACGCAGCGCCTGCGCGCGCTTTTCATCGACAAGCTCGACGTCGACGAGGAAATGGCGGACATCCTGATCGGCGAAGGATTCACGTCGCTGGAGGAAGTGGCGTACGTTCCGATCACCGAGATGAACGAGATCGAGTCGTTCGACGAGGACACCGTCAACGAGCTGCGCAGCCGCGCGCGCAACGCCTTGCTGACCGAGGCGATCCAGCGCGAGGAAAGCGTCGAGCACGTCGAGGAGGCGCTGCTCAACCTCGACGGCATGGACACCGAGATCGCGGCCAAGCTGGCGGCGCACGGCATTACCACGCGCGACGCGCTGGCCGACCTCGCGGGCGACGAGCTGACCGAGCTCACCGGGCTCGACGCCGAAAGGGCGCAGGAGCTCATCATGAAGGCGCGTGCACACTGGTTCGAGGCGGAAGAGCCTGCCGGCGACCAGGCGCCAGCCGCGTCGCAAGTCCACTGACCGCAGTCACGAGCATCGCAGCACCCGGAGAAGCCGTATGGCGCAGATAACCATCGAACAATTCGCGACCGAACTGAAAATGCCCGCGGGCGCGCTTATCGAGCAGCTTGCCGCTGCGGGCGTCGATACCAAGAGGACCGGTGACGAGCTCACCGAGCAGGACAAGACACGCCTGCTCGACTACCTGCGCAAGCAGCACGGTGGCGGCACCGAGCCGAAGAAGCGCATCACGCTGACGCGCCGCCAAACGACCGAGATCAAGACGTCGGACGGCAGCAACAAGGGACGCAGCCGCACCATCCAGGTCGAAGTGCGCAAGAAGCGCGTGCTCGAGCGCCGCGACGCCACCGATGCGCTGCCGACCGACGATGCCGTGGCCGCGCCGATGGAAGAGGTCGTGGACATTGCGCTTGCACCGGAGGTCGAGGTCGCGCCGCTCGTGCAGGCCGAAGCCCCGCCTGCCGCCGTCGTGCCCGAGGCTGTGCCCGCGACACCGACGCCGGCTGCGCCGAGTGCGCCCGCGTCGGTGATTTCTGCCGAAGAGCGCGTTGCACGCGAAGCGGAGGCACAACGCTCGCGCGAATTCATCTCGCGCCAGGAAGAGGACGTCAAGCGCAAGCAGCAGGAGCAGGAGAAGCGCAAGACCAAGAAGGAAAAGGACGCCGAGGATGCGGCGGCACGCGTCGCAGCCGAGTCGAAGGCCAGCGAGGATGCGAAGGTGGCCGAGCAGGCTCGCGTGGCCGCGCAGAAGTCGGCCGACGCCAAGCCGAAGACCGGCGCACCGGTGAAGACCGAAGGTACGTTGCATCGTCCGGCCGGAAAGGCGGGCGAGCGTCGCGACAAGCCGGGCAAGAAGACGTCGGGTCCGGTGTTCGCCGAGGAGGCGGCGCGGCGACGCGCGCTCAAGCTGCGTGGCGGCGACGCGGCGGCGGGCGCGCCTACGGCCAACACCTGGCGGGGCGGCAAGGGCGGTCGCCACCATCGCGACGAGGACGGCGAGATCGGCGCGGGCGATGCCCAGGTCGCGCGTGAAATCGCGGTGCCGGAAACGATCAGCGTCGCCGACCTGTCGCACAAGATGTCGGTCAAGGCCACTGAGGTCATCAAGGCCTTGATGAAGCTCGGCACGATGGTAACCATCAACCAGGTCCTCGACCAGGAAACCGCGATGATCGTCGTCGAGGAGATGGGGCACAAGGCCGTGCCGGCCAAGCTCGATGACCCGGATTCGTTGCTGGCCGAGTCGCAGCACGGCGAAGCGGCCGAGTCGCTGCCGCGTCCGCCGGTGGTCACGGTGATGGGCCACGTTGACCACGGCAAGACGTCGCTGCTCGACACGATCCGCCGCGCACGCGTCGCGAGCGGCGAAGCGGGTGGCATCACGCAACACATCGGCGCCTATCACGTCGAGACCGCCAAGGGCATGATCACGTTCCTCGACACACCGGGCCACGAGGCGTTCACCGCCATGCGTGCGCGCGGCGCCAAGGTCACCGACATCGTCGTGATCGTGGTCGCCGCCGACGACGGCGTGATGCCGCAGACGAAGGAAGCCATCGCGCATGCGCGCGCGGCGAACGTGCCGATCGTCGTGGCGATCAACAAGGTCGACAAGCCGGAGGCCAATCCGGACCGTGTCAAGCAGGAGCTGGTGGCCGAGAACGTGTTGCCCGAGGAATACGGCGGCGAAGTGCAGTTCGTGCCGGTGTCGGCGCGTACCGGCCAGGGCATCGACAACCTGCTCGACGCCATCCTGCTGCAGGCCGAGGTGCTCGAGTTGAAGGCGCCGAAGGATGCGCCGGCGCGCGGCATCGTCATCGAATCGCGGCTCGACAAGGGTCGTGGCCCGGTGGCCACGGTGCTCGTGCATTCGGGAACGCTGAAGCGCGGCGACATCGTGCTCGCGGGCGCGGTGTTCGGACGCGTGCGCGCGATGACCGACGAGAACGGCAAGCCTGTCAACGAGGCGGGTCCGGCGATTCCGGTGGAAATCCAGGGCTTGTCCGACGTGCCGCTGGCTGGCGAGGACGTGATGGCGCTAGGTGACGAGCGCAAGGCGCGCGAAATCGCGCTGTTCCGCCAGGGCAAGTTCCGCGACGTCAAGCTCGCGCGCCAGCAGGCCGCCAAGCTCGAGAACATGTTCGGTGAAATCGGCGAGAATGCGGTAAAGACGCTGGTGCTGATCATCAAGGCCGACGTGCAGGGCAGCTACGAAGGCCTGACGCAGGCGCTGACGCAGCTTTCCACCGCCGAGGTCAAGGTCAACATCGTGCATGCGGCGGTGGGCGGGATCACCGAGTCGGACATCAACCTGGCGCTGGCGTCGAAGGCGGTGGTGATCGGTTTCAACGTGCGCGCCGATGCCCAGGCGCGCAAGCTCGCCGAGAACAACGGCGTGCAGATCCGCTACTACGACGTCATCTACAACGCGGTCGACGACGTGAAGGCGGCGCTGTCGGGCATGCTGACCCCCGAGCGCAAGGAATCGCAGCTGGGCATGGTCGAGGTGCGCGAGGTCTACCGGATTTCCAAGGTGGGCGTGGTTGCCGGCTGCTATGTGCAGGAGGGCCTCATCAAGCGCGGTGCGAAGATCCGCCTGCTGCGCGACAACGTCGTCATCCACGATGGCGAGCTCGATTCGCTGAAGCGCTTCAAGGACGACGTCCGCGAAGTGAAGGCCGGCTTCGAGTGCGGCCTCGCGCTCAAGAACTTCAACGACCTCGTCAAGGGCGACCTGCTCGAGGTGTACGAAGTCACCGAAGTGTCGCGGACGCTGTAGCCGTCGCAACGGCGACAGCCGCCGCCGTCGCTCGCAGCTTTCGCGGGGCGACGGCGAGCGTCCGTGGGAAAGATCGTCCAATGGCACATCGAACCACCCCCCGCACGCGCCGCGTCGCCGAGGAAATCCAGCGCGACTTGGCCGAGATCCTGCGCAACGAGGTCAAGGATCCGCGCGTGGGCATGGTGACGATCACGTTCGTCGACGTCGCAGCCGACATGGCGCACGCGAAAGTGCATTTCACGCACCTCGCCGGCAAGGCGCACGCGGCGGAGGCGATCGCAGCGCTTACGCGCGCCGCGGGGTTCCTGCGCACGGCGCTCGCACACCGGCTGTCGCTCTACACGGTGCCGCAGCTCTCGTTCGCGTACGACGATTCGATCGAGTCCGGCATGCAGCTTTCGCAGCTCATCGACGACGCAGTCGCGGCCGACCGCAAGAACGAAGGCAAGTAGCGATGGCGCTGCGGCGCACGCGCCGGCGTGTCGACGGCGTGCTGCTGCTCGACAAGCCGTCCGGCCTCACGTCCAACGGCGCGCTGCAAGCGGCCAAGCGCCTGTTCGACGCCGAAAAGGCGGGGCACACCGGCACGCTCGACCCGTTCGCCACCGGCCTTCTGCCACTGTGCTTCGGCGAGGCGACGAAGTTCGCGCAAACGCTGCTCGACGCGCGGAAATCGTACGTGGCGACCGTGCACTTCGGCGTGCGCACGGCCACCGGCGACATCGACGGCGACGTGCTCGCGCAAGCGGCGGTCGGGTTCGATCGCGCGGCACTCGAAGCGATACTGCCGCGCTTTCGCGGACGCATCGCGCAACTGCCGCCGATGCATTCGGCGCTGAAGCGTGACGGCAGGCGCTACTACGAATACGCGCGCAAGGGCATCGAGCTCGAGCGCACGCCGCGCGAGGTCGACATCGCCGAGCTGGTGCTCGAAGCCTGGGACCCGCCATGCGCGACGTTGCG
>DATCFA010000495.1:0-5250 GCA_036509805.1 Casimicrobiaceae bacterium | reverse complement strand
CGCGAAGGGATCGTCGTGCACCTGCTGGCCGCGCGGCTGGTCGACCTGACGCCGATGCTCGGCGCGCTCGCCACGCGGTCACGCGACTTTCACTGACGCCGGACATCCTTGCCGGTCGCGCTTCGCAACGAGGTATCGTCTGAAAGCAGTCGACCCGCCAGCCCGACCCATCGATTTTCAGCAGGGGCCGAGCCTTGCGCTCATTCCTCCAGCGCAATCCGGCACGCTTCGTCTTCGTCGAAAGCGGCGCCCGCAGCGGTCAGCCGCGCGATCTCATCACCGTCGAGGTGCTCACGCAGCACGTCCATCAAACGCGCGCGCGCGCGCGGGCTTCGTTCGGCTGGCGCAACGACTGCTTCGCCGCATGGGTCGCGTCTGCGTAGCCTGCGATGCGCGCGGCGTTGTCGAGCTTGCCGGCGAGCCCGGCGCGCAACGCGAAGCTGTCCATCGCCACCCAACTGTGCCCCGAGTCGCGGCGCAGCGGCAATCCTTCGCGGGCTGCCGCGAGTGCTTCCGAAAGCTCGCCACGCTCGGTCAACACGCCCGAAAGGTTGGTCAGGCAGGTTCCGAGCATTGCCTTCGCAAAGTGTGGCGCGTCACGCATCAGGCGCACCGCTTCGCGACATTGAGCGAGCGCTGCATCGAGATCGCCGAGCGCCCACGAAAGGTCGCCGAGATTGACGAGAACGCCCAACACCGCCGATGTCGCTCCCGCCGCCCGAAACTGCGCGAGCGCGCGTTCGAAATTGTCCCGCGCTCCCGCGAGGTCTCCGGTCAGCATTTTGCGAAATCCGTCACCTTCGAGGCAGCCACCGATCGCCCGCGGATTTCCAACGCTTTCGGCCAGGGCCAGCGCTTCTGCGAAGACGGGCGCGGCTTCGTCGAACTTGCCCATGAAAACCCAGATGCGCGCGCGTTCGAAGGCGGGCGTGTCGTCGGTCATCGTTGCGGCCGCTTCCTGCAGACGCTCCCTGCCCTCGCTTTGCAACGACAACTCCAACCAGATCCCGCTTAGCGGAAGATAGCTGTCGGCAGCGCGGGAAACCGCGCGCCTTCAACTGCTCAGGTCGCGTCCACCGGGCACGCACCCGAAGGCGCAATCATTTCCTTGGCCTTCGCGACCTGCACGGTGGCATCGGGCGCGATGCCGTTCTTCACCGCGGTGACCTCGGCGAGGATCGAGATCGCGATTTCGGGCGGCGTGCGACTGCCGATGTAGAGTCCGATCGGACCATGCAGTCGCTGGATTTCCTCGGGCGTCACGTCGAACAGTTGCAGCCGCTCGCGACGCTTCGCGTTGTTGGCGCGCGAGCCAAGCGCACCGATGTAGAACGCCTTCGACTTCAGCGCCTCCATCAAAGCGAGGTCGTCGAGCTTCGGATCGTGGGTCAGCGCAACGACGGCACAGCGCTCGTCGAGGTTCATCGCCTTCACCGTGTCGTCGGGCATCGTGCGCACCAGCGTGACGCCGGGAATGTCCCATGTCTCCGTGTATTCCTCGCGCGGGTCGCAGATCGTCACGCGATAGTCGAGGCCGACGGCGATCTGCGCGAGGTACTTCGATAGCTGCGACGCGCCGATCACCAGCATCCGGTAGCGCGGCCCGTGTGTCGTCGTCAGCGTGTGGCCGTCGAACGTGAGTCCGTCGGTGGCATTGGATGGATGCAGCGTCGCGAATCCGCTGGCCAGGTCGAGCTTGCGCGCGACGAGGTGGCCTTCCTCGATCTCGCGCAGCAGCGCGCGTACGCCCGATTCGCGCGTCAACGGCTCGAGCACGAGCTGGATCGTTCCGCCGCAGGGCAGCCCGAAACGGCGTGCTTCATCGGCGGACACGCCATAGGTGACGACTTCGGCACGCGTCGCATGCATGCCGTGTTTGCGCGTGCGATCGACGATGTCATCCTCGATGCAGCCGCCCGAAACCGACCCGACGACGTGGCCGTCGTCGCGCACGGCCAGCATCGCGCCTTCGGGTCGCGGCGAGCTGCCCCAGGTCTTGACGACGGTGACCAGCAATACGCGGCGCCCCTGGTCGAGCCAGTCGGCACTGCGCTTCAATACCTCGAAATCGACGCTGTCCATCGTGAAGATTCCTTGCGGGTCAGCGGAAGTGGCCACCCTTGAAGTACAGGATCACCAGGATGACGATGATCGCCGCGATCGAAATGGTGCGCGTCCACACGCTTCGCCCATTGGGGGCACGCACGGCCGCGGGTGCTGCGGGGATCTCGACAACCGCGCGCGGCGCCGTCGCGGCAATCGGTACGCGCGCAGCGTCCGCCCCCGCCGTCACCCCCGGCGGATCCGTCGCGACGGGTGCCGCGAATTGCGCGGCGAAGTTCGCGAAGAAATCGTCGGCGAGCTTCCTCGCTGCACCGTCGATCAGCCGCGAGCCGATTTGCGCGAGCTTGCCGCCTACCTGTGCGTTGACCGCGTAGGCCATCGATGTCGTGCCCGCGTCGGCGGACGACAGCGTCACGCGCGCTTCGCCGTTGGCGAAACCGGCGGCGCCGCCCTGTCCTTCGAAGCGCAGCGTGTAGGCATGCGGCGCTTCGATATCGGTCATCATCAGGCGGCCGTTGAAGCTCGCCGAGATCGGCCCTATGCGCGCGGTGACGACGGCGCGGTACGCGTTATCGCCGGTTTGCTCGAGCGAGTCGCAGCCGGGAATCGACGCGCGCAACATGTCGACATCGTTGAGCGCGTGCCATACATCGGCAGGCGTTGCGGAAATGAGACGGGTGTCGGCGAGTTCCATCGGTGCTGCGACGCGCGCGAAAGATCGCGCCGCGAGGCTTTCATGCTACCCCACGCGACGCACCGGCGTTGCGCGCGACGGCAATTTTGGGCGGGGCGGCGCAGTGCCGCCACCACCGGCCAGCGCGGCGCCTAGCGCGGCGAGACTCGCCAGGTTGTGCACCGGGCGGAAATCGTCGACCCATGGCAGCATCGCGCGTATGCCCGCGGGGCGCGCCTCGAAATCGGCGTAGCGCAACAGCGGATTGAGCCAGATGACGCGTCGCGCCGACTTCGAAAGACGCTCCATTTCGAACGCCAGGCCGGCGCCCGCATCGGCGTCCAGACCGTCGCTGATCAGCAGCACGATGGCGCCCTGCCCCAGGAGCCGCCGCGACCAGCGCCGGTTGAACTCGGCGAGGCTTTCGCCGATCCGCGTGCCGCCCGACCAGTCGCTGACCGCGGCCGTCACGCGGGCAAGTGCCACGTCGACGTCCCGGTGGCGCAGGTGGCGGGTGATGTTGGTGAGCCGCGTGCCGAACACCAGCGTGTGCACGCGATGCCGGTCGTTGGTGATCGCGTGCACGAAATGCAGCAGCATCCGCGCGTAGCGCTCCATCGATCCCGAAATATCGCACAGCACGACGAGCGGTGGCGTGCGATGCGTGCGCTCGCGCATCGCCAGCGGCGCGCCGGCGCCCGCGGCGCCCGTCATCCGCCGCAGCGTTGCGCGAAGGTCGACGCGGCGTCCGTGCGGCGATGGATGCGTGCGCCGCGCCGGCATCGCCGGTAGCGGCAGCCGCATGCGCGCGATCAGCTTGCGCACGTCGGCCATTTCGGCCTGTGTCATCGTCGCGAAGTCCTGCTTCTGCAACACCTCGCGACGCGAGAACGTAAACGCGGCATCGAGCTGCAGTTCGTCGTCATCGTCGGCGTGCGGTGTGGTCGCCAGCGGCGGCAGCATCGCTTCGGCGAGCCGCGCCGGCAACGCGGGCGCGCCGTCCTGCATCCGCCCGTGCACGCGCGGCAACAGCGCCGCCATCATCCGCTCGAGCAGCTTCGGGTTGCGCCAGAAAAGCACGAACGCCTGCTCGAACAGTGCGAGGTGCTCGTGGCGCGACACCAGCACTGCGGCCAGTGCCTCGCGGAAGTCGACGCGGTTGTCGACGCCGACCGCCTCGACCGCGGCCAGCGCGTCGATCACTTTGGCAGGCCCCACCGGCATTCCCGTCGCGCGCAGGATGCGCACGAAATGCAGCACGTTCTCGGCGAGCTTGCCACGCGGCAATCCCGCGAGCGCCGGATGCAGGCTCATCGTGCGCCGGCCCGCAAGGCTAGCGCGAGCGCTTCACGCGCGTGCGCTTTGCGCCGCGACATCGTCGACGATGCGCGTGATGACGTCCATCGATAGCGCGCCCACGTCGTCCTGGTATTTGAGCAGCACGCCGATCGTGTCCGCCACCGCGGCAGGATCGAGCGCGATGCGGTCGAGCGCCATCAGCGCCTCGGCCCAGTCGAGCGTCTCGGCGATACCGGGCGACTTGTACAGGTCCATCGCGCGCAGGCGCTGCGTGAACGCGACGATTTCACGCGCGAGCTTCTGCGGCACCTGCGGACACTTGCGGCGGACGATGGCGAGCTCGCGCGCAACATCCGGATAGTCGACCCAGTGATACAGACAGCGGCGTTTTATCGCGTCGTGGATTTCACGCGTGCGATTGGACGTGATGATGACGATCGGCGGCACCGCCGCGCGCACCGGTCCGATTTCGGGAATCGTCACCTGGTATTCGGACAGCACTTCGAGCAGGTACGCTTCGAACGGCTCGTCGCTGCGGTCGAGCTCGTCGATCAGCAGCACCGGCGCGACGCCGTCGTGCGGCGACAGCGCCTCGAGCAGCGGACGCTTCAGCAGGAAGCGGGTCGTGAAGATGTCGTGCGCGAGGTCGTCGCGCACCGCGTTGCCGGCGGCCTCGGCGAGGCGGATCTCGATCATCTGCCGCGGATAATTCCATTCGTACACGGCCGCGGCGGTGTCGAGGCCCTCGTAGCACTGCAGCCGCACCAGGTGCTTGCCCAGGCCCGCCGCCAGCACCTTGGCGATCTCGGTCTTGCCGACCCCCGCTTCGCCCTCGAGAAACAGCGGCCGCGCGAGCTTCAACGCGAGGAATACCGCGGTGGCGAGCCGGCGGTCGGACACATAGTCCTGCGCCTCGAGCAGCGCGAGCGTGGCGTCGACGCTCGCGGGAATCGGTGGTGGGGTCATTGCAGTGTGCACGCTTCGAAAGGGTCCGGCGAAGCCTCGCTTCAGGTCGCGGCCACGGCGCGTGCCGCCATCACCGCGATCAGGTGCGCCCGGTATTCGGCCGAACCGTGCAGGTCGTTGTTGAGGCCCTGTGCCGGCAGCTTGACCGCGCGCGCCGCCTCGGCGGTGAACGCGCGGCCGAGGGCTTCCTCCAGCGGCTTGCTGCGGAACACGCTGGTGGCAGCGCCGGTCACCGCGACACGCACGCC
>DATCFA010000494.1:0-2300 GCA_036509805.1 Casimicrobiaceae bacterium | reverse complement strand
TGGCGGGCCATCCGCGGCATCGCGTGCCGCATCGCGGCGCTGTTCGGCCGCGCGGCGTCCGACGGCGCGAGCCGCCAGTGATGTTCGGCCGCCTGCTGATCGCCAATCGCGGAGAGATCGCCGTGCGCATCGCGCGCACCGCGCGGCGAATGGGCGTGCGCACGATCGCCGTGTACTCCGACGCCGACGCCGATGCGCTGCACGTGGCGGCATGCGACGAAGCGTTCCGCGCGGGCGGGGCTGCACCGCGCGAGAGCTACCTCGACGGCGCCCGCATCCTGGCGATCGCGCGCGAGGCCTGCGCCGACGCGATCCATCCGGGGTATGGCTTCCTGTCGGAGAACGCGGCGTTCGCCTCCGCATGCGCCGATGCGCGGATCGTGTTCGTCGGGCCGCCGCCCGCTGCGATCGCGGCGATGGGATCGAAGTCGGCAGCGAAGCGGATCATGCAGGCGGCGGGCGTGCCGCTGGTCGCCGGCTACCACGGCGACGACCAGTCGCCGGAACTGCTCGCCCGCGAAGCGCAGCGGATCGGCTTTCCGGTGATCGTCAAGGCCACGGCAGGCGGCGGCGGCAAAGGAATGAAGGTGGCGGGGAGTGCGGCGGAGTTCGCCGCGGCGCTCGCATCGGCGAAGCGCGAGGCGAGCACCGCGTTCGGCGACGATCGCGTGCTGGTCGAGCGCTACCTGTCGTCGCCACGGCACATCGAGATCCAGGTATTCGCCGACACGCAGGGCAACGCCGTGCATCTGTTCGAGCGCGACTGCTCGGTGCAGCGGCGCCACCAGAAAGTGCTCGAGGAGGCGCCTGCCCCCGGCATGACGGTCGCGCGTCGCGATGCGATGGGCGAGGCCGCCGTCGCGGCGGCGAAGGCGATCGGCTATGTGGGTGCGGGAACCGTCGAATTCATCGCCGGGCAGGACGGCGAATTCTTCTTCATGGAGATGAACACGCGCCTGCAGGTCGAGCATCCGGTCACCGAAATGATCACCGGCCTCGACCTCGTCGAATGGCAGTTGCGCGTGGCGGCAGGCGAGCCGTTGCCGCTCGCGCAGCAGGCCCTCGCGATTCATGGCCATGCGATCGAGGCGCGCATCTACGCCGAGGATCCGGCGCGCGACTTCCTTCCGTCGATCGGCGACATCGTCCACTGGCGGATGCCGGATACGAGTGCCGATGTGCGCGTCGACACCGGATTTCGCGAGGGCGGCCGCGTCACGCCGTACTACGACCCGATGCTCGCCAAGCTGATCGTCCACGGCGACGACCGCGACGCGGCATTGCGGCGGATGCGTGTAGCGCTCGCGCAATGCGAAGTGGCAGGAGTCACCACCAATGTCGGGTTCCTCGAGCGGATGCTCGTGCTGCCGGCATTTGCCGGCGGGATGCTCGACACCGGGCTGATCGAACGCCACCGCGACGTGTTGCTGGCGCCGTCGGCCGGTGTCGAGCGCGCGCTCGCCATCGCGGCGATTGCGCAATGGCGCTCGCCGCGCGACAGCGCCGCTAACGGCGACGACGCGCATTCGCCGTGGAACGCCACCGATGCCTGGTGGCTCAACAGCGACCGCCACCGGATCACGTTCGACTTCGACGACGCGAACGCGCGGCACCGGGTGACACTGCGGCCGCGGCAAGGCAACGCCGTCGACGTCGAGACAACTAACGCCGCATTCAGCGTGACTGTTCATCACATCGACGGCGAATGCCTGACCGTCGTCATCGACGGCGAGCGCATGCGCTCGCGTGTCGTCGCGCATGGCGATTTTCGGTATGTCTTCGGCGACGGCTTGCGTCAGCGCTTTACGCTGGTCGACCCGCTCGACCAGACGGAGGACGAAGACGCAACCGGCGGACACCTGTGCGCGCCGATGTCGGGAACGATCGTCGCCGTGCACGTGAAGCCGGGCGACACCGTGGCGAAGGGCGCGCCGCTGGTTGTGCTGGAGGCGATGAAAATGGAGCATACGATCGTCGCCCCGCGCGATGGCAAGGTCACCGCGCTGAACTGCGCGCTGGGTGAACGCGTCGCCGAGGGCGCCGCGCTGGTCGACCTCGAGGACTGATGTGATGCAAATCGTCTGCGCATGGGGGCGCGGTGACGCCGGCAACCTGCGCGCGTCGCTGGCAGTGCACCTGCCGGACGCGGACGTGCACGTGTGGCCCGACGTGCCGCTGACTGCGGCCACGCGCGACAGCATCGACGCCAGCTTTCTCGCGCAGTTGCCGGCGGGCGCGCACGTCGTCAATACTGCGCGCGGCGAGATCATCGTCGATGCTGCGCTGCTGGCGGCGCTCGA
>DATCFA010000493.1:0-4728 GCA_036509805.1 Casimicrobiaceae bacterium | reverse complement strand
CTGACCATGCGCCACTGTTGCGCCAGCAGCTCGATGTCCTTGACACCCGCCAGTTCGTCTGGGTGGGCGAGGCTTGGCCGGGCCTGCGTACGGCGATCCGTTTCGAGCAGGACCGCGAGCACCAGGCGGCGCAGGACCCAGCGTCGGCGGGGCGTACGCTGATTCGCGCGCACGTGATCCTCGAACTGCCGGAGCTCGGCACCGTCGGCGCCGAGCTCGCGATCATTCAAGGCTGTGTGCACCTGCAGATCACCACCGACGGGCCTGCATCGACACAACGCCTGCATGCGGCGCGCGCGGAGCTCGCCGAGGCGCTTGCCGCACGCGCGCTGCCCGCGGCGGAAATCGCGGTGTTCGATGCCCTCTGACATGTCGACGATGCCAGACGAGCGCCACCGCGAAGCGGTCGCCCTCGCCTACCACGACGGCGATCGTGCGCCGCGCGTCGTCGCGCAGGGCCGCGGCGACATCGCCGACGAAATCATACGCCGTGCGCGCGAGGCCGGCGTATTCACCTACGAATCGCGCGAGCTGATCGGACTGCTGATGCAGGTGGACCTGGACGCGCACATCCCGCCGGCGATGTACATCGCCATCGCCGAGCTTCTCGCCTGGGTCTGGCGCGTCGAGCAGCACAAGCCGCAGCCGTGAACATCGACGACGCCCTTGCTGGCCCGGGCGGTGGCGATGAAGGGGATGATCGTTACCGCGTCGAATCGCGGCTCGAGATCGCGGCGCTGTTGAACGAGCTCGCCACGCGCGGCGCGCTGGTGAGCGTGACGTTCGGCGCCGACGTCGTGATGACGGTGCTGTTGCGCGCCGACGCTGCGGCCGACACGCTGGTGTTCGACGCCGGCAGCGACCCGGAGGCCAATGCGCGCCTCGCCGCCGCGAGGCGCCTCGGGTTCGAGACGCACCTCGAGCGCATCCGCATCGTGTTCTACACCGGCGGCGCCGTCGCGCAGCCGTGGGACGGCGCGCCGGCTTTCGCGACGCCATTTCCGCAGTCGGTGCTGCGCATCCAGCGCCGCGACTATTTTCGCGCGCACGTGCCACTGACACGCGGCATCCGTTGCGAACTGCCGCCCGCTGCGGATGCGCAGGTGCACGCGGCGGCGATGCTGCGCGTGCTCGACATGAGCGTGACCGGTATCGCGCTGGTCGACGGGCCGCCGGGATTCGAGCCGGCGCCCGGCAGCGTGTTGAAGGGGGTGACGCTGGCGATGCCGCCCGGCACGGTGACCGTCGACCTCGAAGTGATGTATCGCAAGGAGCACGCGCGTGGCGGGGGTGCGCCCGCGCAGATGCGCTTCGGATGCCGCTTCGTCAACCTGCCGCCGAGCGGCGAGACACTGATCCAGCGTTGCATCAACCAGCTCGAGCGCGAACGCCGAAGCACGCAATAGGCGGCACTGGAACAGGCGGCACTAGATCTGCAGGTTCATCACGTCCTTGTAGGCCTGGACGACGCGGTTGCGTACCTGCACCAGTTCCTGGAACGACACCTGCGCCTTGGACAGCGCCACCATCGTGTCCTCCAGCGACACGCGCTTGTCGCCGGTCTGGAAGCGGTCGGCGAGCGTCGCCGCCTGCTGTTGCGACGCATCGACGCTCTGGATCGTCGACTTGAGCATCGCGCCGAAGTCGACCCCGCCCACGCCTGCCGCCGTGTTGGCGCCGGTGGCGGCAGGCGTTGCAAGGCCCTGCGCCATCGATTCGCGCGCGGCTTGCAACTGCGCGAGCAGGTTCTGCATGCCTGCGGGTTGGATCATTGCCGCCTCCTCGATTTTGCTGCGCCGGCCGGCGGCCCGGTGGGCGCACGGCGGCTTTCGACGAATCGGACTTTACGGGCGCCGGCGCAATGCCGGTCGATGGAAATGCGGCCTAAAACGCGCGCTACTCCGGCGATGCGCCGGCAAGCCCGCTCGCGATACTACGGTCGTTCCCACGTGAGCCCACCCGACATTCATGGCTACAGCCGACGCTCTGGTTCCTGCAAATTCGCAATCCCTCGCGTCTCCCGGTTTCGCGCGCCAGCTTCTCGACGCGGGTCGGCTCCCCCCACGCCAGTTCCTGACGCTGCTGATCACCGCGGCAGCCGCGGTCGCCATCATCATCGGCGTATGGCTGTGGTCGAGCGCTCCAGACTATCGTGCGCTGTACAGCAATGTCAGCGATCGCGATGGTGGCGCGATACTTGCGGCGCTCGGCCAGATGAATGTTCCCTACAAGTTGGCCGAAGGCGGCGGCGCGATCATGGTGCCGTCGCAAGTGGTCCACGAGACGCGACTCAAGCTCGCGTCGCAGGGCTTGCCCAAAGGTGGCAACGTCGGCTTCGAACTGGTCGACAACCAGCGTTTCGGCACGACGCAGTTCCAGGAACAGGTCAATTACCAGCGCGGACTCGAAGGCGAGCTTGCGCAGTCCATCGAGGCGCTGTCGGCGGTCGCCGCCGCGCGCGTCCACCTGGCGATCCCGAAGCCCAGCGTGTTCCTGCGCGACTCGCAGCAGCCGACCGCCTCGGTGATCCTCAACCTGCGCGCCGGGCGCGTGCTCGACCAGTCGCAGATCAACGGCGTCGTCCACCTCGTCGCCAGCAGCGTTCCCGACCTGCAGCCTTCCAATGTCAGCATCATCGGCGAAGACGGCACGCTGCTGTCGCGCCGGCGTGACATCAGCGACGGCCTCGACCCCGCACAGCTCGCCTACGTCAAGCAGATCGAGCAGGCGACCAACCAGCGCATCGTCGACATCATCGAGCCCATCGTCGGGCGTGACAACGTGCGCGTGCAGGTGACGGCCGACGTCGACTTCAACCGCGTCGAGGCAGTCGCCGAGTCGTACAAGCCCAACGAGGACGCCAAGGCCGCCGCGTTGCGCAGCTCGCACACCAGCGAGTCGAGCACCACCGGCGCCGCCGGCGCGCAAGGCGTGCCCGGTGCGCTGTCCAACCAGCCGCCTGCGGCCGGCACCGCCCCGATCGACGGGCACACAGCGGGAACAGCCGGCGCGCCTGCGGCCGTGCCGACCAACGTTCACAAGGATGCGACTCAGAGCTACGAGGTCGACAAGACGATCCAGCACACGATGACGACCGTCGGTTCGATCAAGCGGATGACAGCCGCCATCGTCGTCAACCAGCGGCGCACCGTGGATGCCGCCGGCAAAGTGACGCAGACGCCGCTGTCGCCGCAGGAGCTCGACCAGATCAACTCGCTGGCACGCGAAGCCATGGGCTTTTCCAAGGATCGCGGCGATTCGCTCAATGTCGTCAACGCGGCATTCACCGAGGGCGAGCTCGTGAAGACCGCCGAAGTGCCGATGTGGAAGCAGCCCGACAACATCAACATGGTGAAGGACGCGGCGCGCTACACGCTGTTCGCCGCGGTCGCGCTGTACCTGTTCTTCGGCGTGTTGCGGCCGCTGTTCAAGCAGGCGTCGGCGCGCGTGCAGGCAATGCCGTCCCTCGCCGGTCCCGCCGCCGCCGCGCAGTTGTCGGCACCCGGCGTCAACAGTGCCGAGGCGCTTGAACGCGCACGCAGCGTCGCGCGGCAGGACCCCAAGGTCGTGGCGAGCGTCGTCAAATCCTGGATGAAGCCCGAATGAGCGACGCCGGGACGCACAACACGGCGATCCTGCTGATGTCGCTCGGCGAAGCCGAGGCGGCGGAGGTGCTGCGTCACCTGGGTCCGCGCGAAGTGGAGAAGATCGGCCAGGCGATTTCGAAGATGTCGGGCGTTACGCGCGACCAGATCGATGAGGTGCTCGACGCATTCAACCAGCAGGCACTGCAGCAGACGTCCATCGGCCTCGACGCCGACGGCTACCTGCGCTCGGTGCTGACGCGCGCGCTGGGCGACGACCGCGCCGCGTACCTGCTCGACCGCATTCTCGAAGGCGGCGACGCCGCCGGCATGGAAAAGCTGCGCTGGATGGACGCCGCCGCCGTCGCCGAACTGATCGGCGGCGAGCATCCGCAGATCATCGCGTCGATCCTTGTGCACCTCGATCGCGACCAGGCATCCGGCGTGCTCGCGGAATTCGCCGACGGGCTGCGCAACGACGTGCTGCTGCGCGTCGCCACGCTGGACCGCATCCAGCCCGCCGCGCTGCGTGAGCTGAACGACGTGCTGGCCAAGCTGCTGTCGGGCAACGGCGGCCCGCGCAAGTCCGCACCCGGCGGCATCCGCGTCGCCGCGGAGATGCTCAACCATCTCGGCAGCGCGCAGGAAACCGCGGCGATCGAAGCGGTGCGCGTGCACGACAACGAGCTCGCCGACAAGCTGCTCGACGAAATGTTCATCTTCGAAAACCTGCTCGACCTGGACGACCGCGGCGTGCAGTCGCTGCTGCGCGAAGTGCAATCGGAAGCGCTGATCGTCGCATTGAAGGGAGCATCGGAGGCGCTGCGCGAAAAGATCTTCAAGAACATGTCGCAACGCGCGGCGGAAATGCTGCGCGACGACCTGGACGCCAAGGGCCCGGTGAGGATTTCCGAAGTCGAGAGCGAGCAGAAGGAAATCCTCAAGATCGTGCGGCGGATGGCCGACGAAGGCCAACTCGTGCTCGGCGCGAAGGGTGGCGATGGCTTCGTCTGAATTCATCGCACGCGAAAACCTGTCGGCGTGGCAGCGCTGGGAGCTCGCCGCGCTGCCGGCAGGCGCCAACCCGACGGAAGCCGACGCCGGTACACCCGCGCACAATGCCGCCGCGCTGCGCGCACAAATG
>DATCFA010000492.1:0-4182 GCA_036509805.1 Casimicrobiaceae bacterium | reverse complement strand
GGGCGTGCGCGCGTCGCCGATGCGCTGAAGCCGTTCGCCGCCAGCGCGCCCGCCCTTGCGGCGATCATCGTGTCGAGCCTTGTGATATTCGCGGCGGAAGCGCTGACCGCGTACGCGGTCACCGGCAGCAACCTGCTGCGGGCCGGCGCATCGAGCGATTCGATGAGCGTTGCCGACGTGATGCTGATGTTCGCCGCCGGCGTGGCGGCGTCGCTGCCGTTCACGCTGGTGGCGCTGTGCGCGCTGCTCGACGGCGATGGCTTCGCGCGCGCGTTTCGCGTGAGCATCGCCGCGTTCGCGCGCAACATTCCGGCGTTCGTGCTCTACGGCGTGCTGTCGTACGCGCTGCTGCTGATCGGCATCGCGACGTACGCGCTGGGGCTCGTCGTCGTGCTGCCGCTGTGGGCCACGTCTGCGTACGCCGCATGGCGCGACCTGCTGCACCCCACCGGCAAAAGTGAAAAGTAGGGTCAGAGACGACTTTCCAAAGGTTCACCGGAAAGTCGTCTCTGACCCTACTTTTCAGGTACGACGGAATCCGATGTGGGCGTGCTCGGGTTCGACGGCCTCGACCAGCACGGCGTCGACCTGCGCCAACCGCGGGCCGTGTGACGCCCACGCGATGAGCTTCGCCACCGCGAAGTCGTCGCCCTGCACGTGCGCTTCGACGCTGCCATCGGGCGCGTTGCGCACGTAGCCGTGCAGCCCGGCGCTGCGCGCGACGTCGACCATCGCATCGCGATAGCCGACGCCCTGCACGCGGCCGCGCACGCACAGCTTGCGCGCGATCACCGCCCGCGCTCGCGCTCAAGGATGAGGATGCCCGCGACCGTCTTGGCGTCGGTGATCTCGCCGCGATCGAACGCCTGCAGCAGTTCGTCGAGCGAGCGCGTAACCGGCTGCAGGAACTCACCGTCATCGGGCCGGCTGCCGACCTGTGTGAGCTCGTCCGCCTGCCACAGCTCGATGAATTCCGTCGAATACGAAATCACCGGATGGATGACGGCAAGTCGCCGCCACCGTGCCGCCGTATAGCCGACTTCCTCGATCAGCTCGCGGCGCGCCGTGTCGAGCGGCGACTCGCCCGCGTCGATCTTGCCGGCCGGAAACTCGACGAAGACGCGCGCCAGCGGATAGCGAAACTGGCGCACCAGCACGTAGCGCCCGTCGGCGAGCCGCGGCAGCATCATCACCGCGCCCGGATGCACGACATATTCGCGCGTAGCCCCGTTGCCGTTCGGCAGCCGCACGCGGTCGCGTCGCACGTGCAGCAGCTTGCCGTCGAATACCGCCTCGCCGTCGATGCGTGTTTCGAGGAGCGCTGCGTCGTCAACAACGTCGTCGCTGCTCACGTTTCCTCCAGCCAGTCGCGCGCGACGAGAAAGTCGCTGTAGAGCAGCGCCTCCGGTGACCCGGGCGCCGGATGCCAGTCGTAGCGCCATGTCGCCTTCGGCGGCAACGACATCAGGATTGCTTCGGTGCGCCCGTTCGACTGCAGCCCGAACAGCGTGCCGCGGTCCTGCACGAGATTGAACTCGACGTAGCGACCGCGCCGGTAGAGCTGGAACTCGCGCTCGCGCTCGCCATGGGCGTCGTCGCGATGGCGCTCGACGAGCGGCAGGTAAGCCGGGATGAACGCCTCGGCGACGCTTTGCGTCAGCGCGAGCGCGCGCCCGCCGCCATCGTCGGCGAGGTCGTCGAAGAAGATGCCACCGATGCCGCGTGGCTCACCGCGGTGCTTCAGGAAAAAATAATCGTCGCACGCCCGCTTCATCGTCGGATGCACATCGGCGCCGAACGGCAACACGGCGTCGCGGCAGGCGCGATGGAAGTGCCGCGCATCGTCGTCGGATCCATAACAGGGCGTCAAATCCATGCCGCCACCGAACCAGCTCACCGGTGCTGCGCCATCGCGCGGTTCGGCAACGAACATCCGCACGTTCATGTGCACTGTCGGCACATGGGGGTTGCGCGGATGCAGGACCAGCGACACGCCGGTCGCCTGCCATGCCAAGCCTGCAAGCTGCGGCCGCGCAAGCGTTGCCGCGGGCGGCAGGCTCGCGCCGCGCACGTCGGAATAGTTGACGCCACCGCGCTCGAACACGTTGCCGTCCTCGATCAGCCGCGAAATGCCACCGCCGCCCTCGGGCCGGGTCCACGCATCGCGCAGGAACGGCCTGCCCTCGACCGCCTCGAGTGCGGCGACGACGCGCTGCTGCAACGCGGCGAACCATGCGCGCGCCGCTGCGACGCCGGCGGCGTTCATCCCTTGCGCGCGGCCAGCGCGCGATGGCCGATGTCGGTGCGGAACTGCATGCCGTCGAAACCGATGCGGGCGATCGTGTCGTACGCGATCTTCTGCGCCTGGCGCACCGAATCGCCCAGCGCCGTCACGCACAGCACGCGCCCGCCAGTGACCACGACCGAGTCGCCGTCGAGCGCCGTGCCCGCGTGGAAAACCTTGACCGGAGCAGCCGCTTCGTCGACTTCATCGAGACCGCGGATGATGTCGGCCTTGCGCGGTGCGTCCGGATACCCGGCCGCGGCGACGACGACACCCAGCGCCGTGCGACGATCCCATTGCGCATCCGCTTCATCCAGCGTGCCATCGATCGCATGCACGACGATGTCCACGAAGTCGGACTTGAGGCGCATCAGGATCGGCTGCGTTTCCGGGTCGCCCAGGCGGCAGTTGAATTCGAGCGCGCGCGGATGCCCATCGGCGTCGATCATCACGCCCGCGTACAGGAAGCCCGTGTAGGGAATGCCGTCCGCCGCCATTCCGCTGACGGCCGGCGTGATGATCTCGCGCATGATCCGCGCATGCAGCGCGGGTGTTACCACCGGCGCCGGCGAATAGGCGCCCATGCCGCCGGTGTTGGGGCCGCGGTCGCCATCGTTGAGACGCTTGTGATCCTGCGACGATGCGAGCGGCAGCACGTTGCGGCCGTCGACCATCACGATGAAGCTCGCCTCCTCACCGTCGAGGAAGGATTCGATGACGACGCGCGCACCCGCGCTGCCCATCGCATTGCCGACCAGCATCGCGTCCACGGCAGCGTGCGCCTCGGTAGCGTCCATCGCCACGACGACTCCCTTGCCCGCGGCAAGACCATCGGCCTTGACGACGATCGGCGCGCCCTGGGCGTCGATGTACGCGTGCGCCGCGCCGGCATCGACGAACGTCTCGTGGGTGGCGGTGGGTATCCGGTGGCGTGCCATGAACGCCTTGGCGAAGTCTTTCGACGACTCGAGTTGCGCGGCGGCGCGCGTCGGCCCGAAGATCGCGAGTCCCGCCGCGCGAAATGCGTCGACGATGCCGGCTGCCAGCAGCGCCTCGGGCCCGACGATCGTGAGCTTCACGTTTTCGCGCTGCGCGAACGCCAGCAGCAGCGCGATGTCTTCGATGGGGACGTTGGTGACGCCGGGCTCGCGCGCGGTACCTGCATTACCGGGGGCGACGAACACCTTGCCGACGCGCGGCGACTGCGCGACTTTCCATGCGAGCGCGTGCTCGCGGCCGCCGCCGCCGACGATCATCACGTTCATCGCGGGCTCACCGGGCTGCGCCGCAGCCAGCGCACGCCGTCGCGCTCAGAACCGGTAGCGGGCGAAGAACGAAGCGACATTGCCGTGGTTGATGCCACCGTTGAGCTTCGGCACAAAAGTGCCGATAACCTCGAGGTCCTTCACCTTGATGCTCGCAATCGGTAGCGCGGCAGGAAACGGCCAGTTGTTGGCGATATCTGGGCGTGACGCGATGAACGCCGTGTAGCCGAGACCCACCGCGAAGTCGCTGCCCGCTGGCCAGTACGTGAGCCACGTCCATCCTACCGACTTGGTGATGTTGTAGTGCGAGTCGCGAAACGCCATCGCGTACCAGCCGAAGCTGTCGCCGTTGGCAACGGTCTTCGACCACCCGAACCCGCCGCCCCACGACTTGTCGTTCAGTGCGGCGAGGTTGGTGCTCTTGTACGTATGTGGGTCGTGCCAGGTGTAGCCGCTCAAGTACAGCGTCGGCCGGCCCTCGTACCATGCATCCTTCAGTCCGGCGCATTGTGAGCCCAACCACGACCACATGCGGTCGCACTCGAGCCACTTCTGCTGCGGCACCGGCGTTGCCGTCGCGTTGGCTGACGGATCGGCGCCCGCGGGTGCTTGCGTATCCGCGGGCGCCGGCAC
>DATCFA010000491.1:0-3740 GCA_036509805.1 Casimicrobiaceae bacterium | reverse complement strand
TGGTGTTCATGTTCCTGCAGAACTGGCGCGCGACCTTGATCCCGGTGATCGCCGTGCCGGTGTCGCTGATCGGCGCGTTCGCCGGGCTCTACATGTTCCACTTCACGATCAACACGCTGACGCTGTTCGCGATCGTGCTCGCCACCGGCATCGTCGTCGACGATGCGATCGTCGTGCTGGAGAACGTCGAGCGGCTGATGAACGAGCAGCGGCTGTCGCCGCGCGACGCGGCGATCGAGTCGATGCGCGAGGTGACGGGCGCGATCATCGCGATCGAGCTCGTGCTGTGCTCGGTGTTCATCCCGGTGGCGTTCCTGGGTGGCCTCGCCGGCAAGCTCTACCAGCAGTTCGCCGTCACCGTGGCGACCACTGTCGTGATCTCGGGAGTGGTCGCGCTGACGCTGACGCCTGCGCTGTGCGCGCTGTTGCTCAAGCCGACGCACGAGGAGCCGCGCGTATTCCGTCCGTTCAACCGCGGGTTTACATGGCTGACTCGCACTTACCTCGGAGGCGTGCGACTCGCATTGTCGCGGTCAGTAGCGTCGCTGGTGATCTTCGCGATCATCATCGGCGCGGGCGTGCTGCTGTTCAAGCGCGTGCCGGGTGCGTTCGTTCCGTCGGAAGACCAGGGCTACCTGATCGCATCGGTGACGCTGCCCGATGGCGCAACGCTGCCGCGGACCGCCCGGGTAAGTGCTACAGTGCAGCAGCTGCTCGCGCAGAATCCGGGTGTCGAGCATGTGTTCGTGCTCAACGGCATCGACGTGATCGGCGGCGGCAACAAGACGAACGCGGCGACGGTTTTCGTCACGCTGAAGCCGTGGAACGATCGCGACGTGTCGGCGGACGACGTGATCAAGTACGTATCGGCGAACGCGTCGAAGGTCACCGAGGGCGTCGTGCTCGCATTCAGCCCGGTTCCGATCCGCGGCATCGGCACGTCGGGGGGCTTCGAGGTCTACGTGCAGGACCGCGCCGGCGGCGATCCGCAGAAGCTCAGCACGGTCGTCCAGCAGTTCGTGACCGACCTGCGCAAGCGCAGCGACCTGACGGGAGTCAACACGTTTTTCCGGCCCAGCGTGCCGCAGCTCCTCGTCGATGTCGACCGCGAAAAGGCCGTGGCGATGGGCGTGCCCATCGACCAGCTTTTCGCCGCGCTGCAAAGCACGATGGGAACGCTCTACGTCAACGACTTCAACCGGCTTGGGCGCACCTACCGCGTGCAACTGCAGGCGGAAGGCGCGTTCCGCGCGCGGCCCGAGGACTTGGGCAACGTGTACGTGCGCTCGTCGACGACAGGCGAGATGATTCCCGCCAAGAGCATGCTCGAGATCCGCCACGTCGTGGGTCCCGAGCAGCTCGACCGCTACAACGGTTTCCTGGCCGCCCGCGTCATCGGCAGCAACGCAGCCGGCATCAGCACCGGACAGGCGATCACGACAGTCGAGAACGTTGCGGCGGCGAGCCTGCCGGCCGGCTATACGATCGCGTGGACCGGGCAGGCATACCAGGAGAAACGCATCGGGTCGGCGTCGGCGATCGCATTCGTCTTCGCACTGGTGATGGTGTTCCTGATCCTGGCGGCCAACTACGAGCGGTGGTCGCTGCCGCTGGCGGTGTTGCTCGCCGTGCCTTTCGCATTGCTGGGCGCGCTGATCGCCGTCACGTTGCGCGGGATGAACAACGACGTCTACTTCCAGATCGGGCTCGTCGTGCTGATCGGGCTCGCCGCGAAGAACGCGATTCTCATCGTCGAATTCGCCGCACAGAAGCAGGCGGAAGGCATGGCGAAGGTCGATGCCGCCATCGAATCGGCGCGCCTGCGTTTTCGCCCGATCGTAATGACATCGGTCGCCTTCGTGCTCGGCGTGCTGCCGCTGGTGCTCGCGTCGGGTGCCGGCGCCGCCGCACGCCGCTCGATGGGCACCGGCGTGTTCGGCGGAATGCTGGTTGCGACGTTCGTCGCGACGTTGTTCATCCCGCTGTTCTACGTGCTGCTGCGCCGGCGCGAAACGACGCCACCGCCGGCAACCGCCGACGCAGGCCTGCATGCGCCGCCATCGGACATCGCCCCGCGATGAGCGACACCGGCATCCGCGGACCGCGCGCCACGCTGGCGAAGCGCGTCGCGCGCGCGCGCATCGTGGGGCTGCCGACGCTGGCGCTGGCGCTGCTGCTCGCGGGCTGCATGGTTGGTCCCGACTACGAGCGGCCGGCGGTCGCGGTTCCCGCGCGGTTCGTCGACGCGCCCGCCGCTGCCGAGAAGGCCGTCGAGACTGTCGCGCCCGACTGGTGGACGCTGTACAACGATCCGCAGCTTGATGCGCTCGTCGCCCGCGCGATGACCGATAACGCCGACATCCGCATCGCCGTCGCGCGCATCGACGAGGCGCAGGCGGTGCTGCGGCAGGTCGATGCCGCGATGTTTCCGGAGGTCGACCTCGGCGGCGCCGCGACGCGCACGCGCTCCAACCCTGCGCTGATCACACCCGGCTCGTTGCCCATTGCCAACAACTTCAGCGTTGCGCTGTCCACGTCGTTCGAAATCGATTTCTGGGGCCGGCTGCGGCGCGCCGCGGAGGCCGCGCGCGCGCAAGCGCTCGGTACGCGCTACGCGAAGGATGTCGTTGCGCTGTCGCTTGCCGGCAATGTCGCGCAGACCTACTTCGCGCTGCGCTCGCTCGACGCGCAGGTCATCGCCACGCGCGCGACGCTGCAGACGCGCGAGGCATCGGCTTCGCTGGTCGAGCGTCGCGCGCGCGGCGGCGTTGCCTCGGCGCTCGATGTCGCCCAGGCCGAAGGACTGCGCGCGCAGGCGTCGGCGCAGCTCAAGGTGTTGACGCGCGCGCGCGCTGCCGCCCTGCACCTGATCGGCACGCTGACCGGCAACCTCGGGCTCGCAATACCCGAAGCCGGTCTCGACGCGATTCCGTTGCCGCCGCAGCCGCCGGCCGGACTGCCGTCAGAGCTGATCGAACGGCGCCCCGACGTCCGCAAGGCGGAGCAGGACCTGATCGCCGCGAACGCGCAGATCGGCGTCGCACGCGCGGCGATGCTGCCGAGCATCGCGCTCACCGGCGACCTCGGCGTGCAGAGTGCGAGCCTCGCGAGCCTGCTCGAGTATGGCTCGCGCATCTGGTCGATCGGATTCGGGCTCGCGCAGCCGATCTTCGACGCCGGCCGGCGCGAAGCTGCGTTCGAAGGCCAGCAGGCCGTCGAACGCGAGACGCTGGCCGCCTACCAGAAGGCGATTCAAGCGGCATTCCGCGAAGTGGCCGACGCGCTGGTCGACGTGCGCGAGACGAACGCCGCGGCCGCCGACTACGACGCGCGGCTGGCGGCGGCGCGCGATGCACTGCACCTCGCCAACCGGCGCTACGAGGGCGGCCTCGCGCAGTACCTCGACGTGCTGGACGCACAGCGCACGGTCAACGATGCGGAGCTCGCGCAGATCATGAACCGGCAGGCACAACTGACGGCGAGCGTCGACCTGATGAAAGCGCTGGGCGGCGGATGGTCGCCGCGCGAAGGGCTCGCCGCGCAATAGCCGTGGTGCTGCGCCCGCGCGCACCGCGCCGCTGGTGTCCTGTACCGCAGGACGCTAGTGCAGTGCTTCGTTCTGTTTGGAACTTAAATTGCGATTGGCGCGAATCACCTTGGCGAGGATGTCGTGAGCTTTGGCCGTCCAGACAAATGGCTTGGGATTTTGGTTGTGCAGGGCGATGTACTCCTTGATTGCG
>DATCFA010000490.1:0-3088 GCA_036509805.1 Casimicrobiaceae bacterium | reverse complement strand
TTGAGGTAGCAGCGATAGAAGAAGTCCCAGTCGCCCTCGTCGATGTCACTGCCCGTGCGGCGCTCGAAGGTCACGCCTGCCTCGGAGAGCTTGCGCCGCTCCTGGCGGATCTTCTTGCGCTTGTCGTGGTTGAACGCGGAGAGGTAGCCATCGAAGTCGGCGTAGCCGCGATTCGACCAGTGGAACTGCACGCCATCGCGCGCGATCATGCCGGCTGCGCTGCACATCGCCGTGTCGTCGGTATCGGTAAACAGCACGTGCAGCGACGAGTAGCTGCCTTCAGCGGCGGCGGCCAGCGCTCGCGCGAGCAGCGCGCTGCGCACGCCGGTGTCGGCGGACAGCAATCGCGTACCGGTAACCGGCGTGAACGGCACCGCGCACAGCAGCTTCGGGTAGTAGCGGCGCCGGTGACGCCGGTACGCATCCGCCCACGCCCAGTCGAACACGTATTCGCCATACGAGTGTGCTTTCGCGTACAGCGGCATCGCGCCCACCAGCGCGTCGCCCCGCCACGCGGTCAGGTAACGCGGTTGCCAGCCGGTTGCGGCCGACACGCATCCTGATGCATGCAATGCGGCCAGGAATGCGTGCGACAGCAACGGCTCGGTGCCCGCGAGCGCATTCCACTGCGCGGCGTCGATCGCGGTCACGTCGGCGTCATCGCGGATCGTCAACGGCATCGGCGGGCGTATTGCGCAGGCAACGAAGGGGATTGGGTAACGATCGGGAAACGATACGCGGCGGCAAGCGGGAACCCCGAGCATAACGCGGCTTGCAATGCGCGCTCTGCTAAAATTCGCCACATGCAGATCGCGGTCGCGCAACTCGATCAGGTCGTCGGCGATCTTTCCGGCAACGCGCGGCAGATCCTCGACGCCGTCGAGGCCGGCGTGCGCGCCGGCGCTGCATTGGTGGTGACGCCCGAGCTTTCGCTGTGCGGCTATCCGGCCGAGGACCTGGTGCTGCGTCCGGCATTCATCGACGCCTGCGCGGTGCAGCTGGCGCGTCTGGCCGCCGCCGTGCACGGCACCACGGCGCTGGTCGGCTTTCCGGAAATGAACGCGGGCCGCCGTCACAATGCGCTGGCCGTCATCCGTGACGGCCGCGTGATCGACGTCTACCGCAAGCAGTGCCTGCCGAACTACACGGTATTCGACGAGGACCGTTATTTCGAGCCCGGCGCGGCCCCGTGCGTCGTCGACGTCGGCGGCACGCGCGTGGGCGTCATCATTTGCGAAGATGCGTGGTTCGCGCAGCCGGCGCGCAGCGCGGCTGCGGCCGGCGCCGAGCTCATCGTCGTCGTCAACGGCTCGCCATATCACGTACGCCAGCAGGCGCTGCGCGTCGCGCAGTTGCGCGCACGTGTGCTGGAGACGCGGCTGCCGTTCCTATACGTCAATCGCGTCGGTGGCCAGGACGAGCTGGTATTCGATGGCGCGTCGTTCGCGATGGCGGCCGACGGAGCGCTCGCGCAGCAGCTTCCGGCGTGGCAGCAAACGCTGGCGCTGGCGTCCTTCGAGCGTGGCGCGTGGAAGCCCGTGCGCGGAGAGATCGACCCGGCACTCGAGGGTCACGTCTACCAGGCGCTGGTCATGGGAGTGCGCGACTACGTCGACAAGAACCATTTCCCCGGCGTGCTGCTCGGTCTGTCGGGCGGCATCGACTCGGCGCTGACGCTGGCGGTCGCCGTCGACGCGCTCGGTCGCGGGCGTGTGCGCGCGCTGATGTTGCCGTCGCGCTACAACGCGCAGATGAGCCTCGACGACGCACGCGAAATGGCCGATATCGTCGGCGTACGTTACGACGAAATCCCGATCGAACGTCCCTTCGAAGCATTCCTCGCAACGCTGGCGGCCGATTTCGCCGGGCTGCCGCCCGATGCCGCCGAGGAGAACATCCAGGCGCGCATTCGCGGTACGCTGTTGATGGCACTGTCCAACAAGCACGGCGCCATCGTGCTCACCACCGGCAACAAGTCGGAAATGGCCGTCGGCTACGCGACGCTCTACGGCGACATGGCCGGCGGCTTCGCGGTGCTGAAGGACATCGCGAAGACGATGGTGTTCCGCCTCGCGCGCTATCGCAACCGGATGGGCCGCGTGATTCCCGAGCGGATCATCACGCGGTCGCCGTCGGCCGAGCTGCGCGCCGACCAGACCGACCAGGACTCGCTGCCACCCTACGACGTGCTCGACGCGATCCTCGAAGCATATGTCGAGCAGGACGCCAGTCCTGCCGACATCGTCGCGCGCGGTTTTGCGCCCGCCGACGTGGCCAAGGTCGTGCGCCTCATCAAGGTCAACGAGTACAAGCGCCGGCAGGCAGCCGTCGGCATTCGCATTACACCGCGCGGTTTCGGCAAGGACTGGCGCTACCCGATCACGTCGGCGTGGAACGAGTGGCAGACGCTCGATGCGGCCGTGCCGGGCGGCCCGCCGTTGGTGTAAGCTCGCGCCGTACGCAACCGCCTGCGCCGTACGCAACCACCTGTTGCATGCAACCGTCTTTCTGTCCCGGACGACATGAAAAAAATCGAAGCGGTGCTGAAGCCGTTCAAGCTCGACGAAGTTCGCGAAGCGTTGTCCGAGCTCGGCGTCAGCGGTCTCACCGTCACCGAAGTCAAGGGATTCGGTCGCCAGAAGGGCCATACCGAGCTCTACCGCGGCGCCGAATACGTTGTCGACTTTCTGCCCAAGGTCAAGGTCGAGGTCATCGTTTCCGATGAGCTGGCCGACCGCGCGATCGAATCGATCGTGCGCGCCGCGCGCACCGGCAAGATCGGCGATGGCAAGATCTTCGTCACCGCCGTCGAGCAGGTAATCCGCATTCGCACTGGCGAGAGCGGGGACGCTGCCATCTAGTGGACCGTAACAATTGATTCGGGAGTAATTCGACGTGTCGGATCGAAGTACTTCCACTTCACCGGCTTGGGGTGTTTGTTGTAGTCGCGGATGTAGCGCATGAGTTTTCGCTTCAGATCGGGGACCGAGGTAAACACGCCGCGAGCAATGACATCGCGCTCGATTTTGCCAAACCACAACTCGACCTGGTTGAGCCACGAGGAGTAGGTCGGAGTGAAATGCAGATG
>DATCFA010000489.1:0-4217 GCA_036509805.1 Casimicrobiaceae bacterium | reverse complement strand
GTATTCACGATGATGTCGACCAACTCGGCCGGCACGAGGTGCGGGTCGACGGCCAGCAGCTTGGCGGCGAGATTGGCGACCTGTGGCGACGCCATCGACGTTCCCGACTCCTTCAACTTTTCGCCGCCCGGAATGACGCTTTCGACCTGGTAGCCGTCGGCGTGCACCTTGACCGTCGGACCGTAGCTGGTGAACGACGCCTCGTCGCCCGCCTGGTCGACGGCGCCGACGACGAGCAGGTTGGGCAGTACGATGCCGGCGGGAATGGATTCGTTGAACGACGAATCCGCGTTCTCGTTGCCGGCGGCGGCGACGAACAGGATGCCGGGGGCACTTGCCATCGCGCGCGTCAGCGCGTCCTTGCTTTCGTCGAAGTACTTGCGCGCGATCGCCTTGCGCTCGGCCACCGTCTTGCCCACCCCGCACAGCTCGAGTTCCTTCTCCTCCTCGCCGACGTTGCCGCCCCAGCTCATGTTGACGACGCGCACGCCATGCGCCTTCATGTAGTCGACGTACGTCTGCGTGTTGCGCGCATCCTTGTCGGTGAGTTCCTGCGACGGGCACGGATCCGGCAGCAGCGTGTAGCCGAACTCGATGCGCGCGACGAGCAGGCGCGCGAACGGATTGCCGGCGAGCGCGATGCCGGCGACGTGCGTGCCGTGCAGGTAGTCGGCGGTCATCGAAATCTCCTCGATCATCGACTTCACCTGATCGGGTTTGAGCGTCGACAGTTCCTGTTTCACCGCCGTCGCTTCCGCGCTGTCGATGTTCGACTGCAGGTCGGAAAATCCCTTGACGCGCGACTTGAGCGCCGAGATGCGATCGCGCATTTCCGGCGGAAACGGCGCCAGCGCGCTGGTCGACGGATTGGAATACTTGTCGAATGCGATCAGCGCGGGCTTGTCGCCGTCCATCACCACCCGCCCCGGGAACAGCGACGTGTCGACGCCGCTGTCCCAGATCGCGATGGTCACCGGCGTGAAGGGCGCGCCGGCCGGCAGCGTGACATCGCGCTGCGCCCAGATGTCGGGCTTGTCCACCTTGTGCGCGGCCAGATAGGCGCCATAGGTATCGGTCATCGCCTGCTTGAGCGGCAGCGCGGTGGCGATCGCGTAGCGCGCGCCGACGATCGCCGGCGCGAGGTCGGACGACAGCGCGCCCGCCTTGTCCACCGTCGGCTGCAATACGTCGCGGATGCGCCCGAGGATCAACGGCTCGCTGATGATCTCGGAACGCATCTTCATCTCGCGCACATCGTTGCCCACGACGTCGTAGGGCATCTTGTCGAGCGCGGTGGACACGTCGGCCGCCACCTGGCGGCGATACGCGTCCGACGTGCGGTTGCCGGCCTTGTGCTGCGCGTCGACGATGGCGCGCAGCGTCATCCCCGATAGCAGCTTGTCGGCAGGCTTTTCCTGCAGCGCGCGAATCTGCGCTGCACGCGCAAGTGCTGCATCGTAGTGGCCCTCGAGGAAGTCGAGCTGCGCCAGCGTGCCGAGAAGGTCGCGCTGCGTCGACTTGTCCTTGATGTCGTATCGCGCGAGCACCGACTCGATGTCGCGGCGCAGCGCCTTGGCGAAGACCGCGAAGCGCGCGTCGTCGGCCACCAGCCGGTCGAGCTTGCCGTCGATCGGGTAGGTGAAGCGTGGCAGGTCGGCCGCGTGCTCGACCGGGATTTTCGCCGCCGCATGGCAGGGCATTGCGAGAACGATGAAAGCTGTTGCAACGAGGATCCGCAGGAACACGGGGGGAGTCTCCATGAAGTGGATCGCGCGCGAGGACCGGCAGGTCGTCGACCGCCGCGAAAGCGGGGATGCTAACCTTTTTGCGCGTGCCGGCCAGGCGTCGCCGACAGGACGCCGCCTGCGCCGACCAGGCGCGCCCCGTGGCGCGCGCAGCGTGGCCATGGGGCCGCGCCGTTGCGCCAGGTGCGCCATTGCGCGGATAATGAGCGCTCGCCCCGCCGCCCGCCGAGGGTGGCGAGTCTCGGGCAACGCCTCGAAAGGTCCGGCACATGAACAACCGACTGGTCTTGCTTGCCACGCTCGCCGCCGCCGCGGCCGCGCTCGCCGCGCCTGCGCGGGCGACGCCCTGCTACGTCGTGATCGACCGCGCGGACAACGTGATCTACCAGAGTACGAAGCCACCGGTCGACTTGAGCGTGCGCGGCGACGCGGCACGCGACGCGATGCGCCGGCGCGGCGAACTGATGGAAATGTTCGACTCGCAGGCGTGTACCGAGCGCAGCGCGCGCTCGGTGTCCGGCAAGGGCGAGGCGAGCGTCGACGAAATCGTCGCCGGCGTCAGGCCCTACCAGCGCGTGGGACGCGTCGGCGCGATGAGCGCAGCCGACGACGACGCCGGCACGTTCGCCGACCCGTCCGCCAACAGCGCGCGCGCGCCGCTCACCTACTAGTCGCCGTGCAGACCGCCGTGGTCACGGGTGCCGGCAGCGGCATCGGCAAGGCGGTTGCGCTGGCGATGCTCGAGGCAGGCTACGCGGTGGTGCTCGCGGGCCGTCGCAGCGAGCCGCTCGACGCCGTGGTCGCCGCCGCCGGCGCCAACGGCAAGCAGGCGCTGGCCGTTTCCACCGATGTCGCCAATGCAGGTTCGGTGCGCGCGCTGTTCGACAAGGCGCTTGCGCGGTTCGGCCGCGTCGACGTGCTGTTCAACAACGCGGGCGTCAGCATCGGCGGCGCGTTCGACGCGATCACCGTCGAGCAGTGGCAGAGCGTCGTCGACATCAACCTGACCGGTTCCTTCCTGTGCGCGCAGCAGGCGTTTCGCGCGATGAAGGCGCAGAATCCGCGCGGCGGCAGGATCATCAACAACGGATCGATCTCCGCGCACGCACCGCGCCCCAACTCGGCGCCGTACACGGCGACCAAGCATGCGATCAGCGGGCTGACCAAGTCGATATCGCTCGACGGCCGCGCGTTCGACATTGCCTGCAGCCAGGTCGACATCGGCAACGCGGCCACCGAAATGGCGCAGCGGATGGCCACCGGCGTCCCGCAAGCCAATGGCAGCATCGCCGTCGAGCCGTTGATGGACGTGGCACACGTCGCGAGCGCCGTGCTCTACATGGCCGGCCTGCCGCTGTCGGCGAACGTGCAGTTCATGACGGTGATGGCGACCAAGATGCCTTTCGTCGGCCGCGGCTAGCGCCGCTAGCGAACCACGATGGTGGACGGCTGCTTCGGCGGCGGTCGATGCGGTGGATGCGGCCGCGGCCGCGCGCGCGGATAGGGCCACGCGACCACGCCGTTCCAGCCATCGCAATACAGGCAGGCAGGTGCCACGTCCGCCACTGGCGCCGGCGCCAGCGAAGCCGCGTCGACGACAGATGCGCGCTCGGTACTCGCCGCACGCGCGCGTCGCAGGTCATCGCGCAGGTTCCACGCCGCCGCGTCCTCGCGCAGGCGTTGCGCGGCCTGCGGGTCGAATGCACCCGGTGCCAGGTCGAGCGCGCTGCCGTTGCTGCACGCATCCGACTGGTAGGTCACGCGCGCGGACGCATCGACGCATTTGTAAATCGTGTCGGCGCGCGCCGTGTGTGCGGCGAACGCGAGCCACGTGGCGAGCGCAACGGCCGACACGCGCCCCACTCCGGAACGCGCGCTCGCGCACTTCAATCGTCGGTTCGTCGCGTATCGCACAATGTGTTACGTGCCTGTCGGATGGTTCAGCATATACCCGCAGCGTGGCGGATGCGAAACCGGTGCCGCCGGCCGTACGTCGTCCGGACGGACGGCGCCTTCGCGCGGCATGACGGGCACTACGCACTGGCCTACAATGCGCAGCGTCGACCCTCCCGCCGATTCGATGTCCATCCCCCGTTCCGTGACTTCCGACCGCGCCACGCCGAAATTTTCAGCACCCGACGCAACGTCGCTGCTGAGCCAGTGCTTCGCGCTGTACAAGAAGAAGCTTTCCGATGTCACGCGCAACTCGCTCGACCTCGCGACCGACCTGTTCGAATACAACACGTACGTCACGCAGGATGACGTCATCCAGTTCAAGGCGCAGCGTGGCGACTGGGTCGTGCGCTTCGAGCAATGCCTGGACGACCTCTTCAAGCGGCGGATGTCGGGCACCAAGCGCAAGGGCCGGCGGCCGGACTTCGATGCATCGCTCGCGTCGTTGCGCGTATTGACGGCGTTCGATCACGAAAAGCAGGACGCGCTCAAGTCGTCGACGTCGTTCCTGCTGCGCCT
>DATCFA010000488.1:0-11654 GCA_036509805.1 Casimicrobiaceae bacterium | reverse complement strand
ACGCGATCGCCCCGAAACTGCCCGCGCTCGGTGGCGGCTCGGCAGATCTGGATCCGTCCACCCATACCGCACTGAAAAACCTGGGCGACTTCAACCCGCCCGTCGTACCAAACGAGGACACCGAAGGTTCCGATGGCGGCGGCTGGAGCTATGCCGGCCGCAACCTGCATTTCGGTGTGCGCGAGCATGCGATGGGCGCGATTCTCAACGGACTCGCCGCGCATGGCGGCGCCGTCCCGTTCGGCGCGACGTTCCTCACGTTTTCCGACTACATGCGCCCGCCGATCCGCCTCGCGGCCCTGATGGGCCTGCATGTCGTCTATGTATTCACCCACGACAGCATCGCGCTCGGCGAGGATGGCCCCACGCACCAGCCGATCGAGCAGGTGGCCGGTTTGCGCTCGGTGCCGAACCTGACGGTGATCCGTCCGGGCGACGCCAACGAAACAGCCATCGCGTGGCGTGTGGCGCTGGAGACGCGCGAGCGGCCGGTCGCGCTGATCCTCACCCGCCAGCACGTGCCGACGCTCGACCGCGCGGTGTTTGCCTCCGCCGATGGCCTGCGCCGCGGCGCGTACGTGCTCGCCGATGCGCCGCAGGGCAAGCCGTCGCTGCTGCTGATCGCCAGCGGATCGGAGGTCGGGCTCGTCGTCTCCGCTGCCGACAAGCTGCGCGCGCAAGGCGTCGCCGTGCGTGTCGTTTCAATGCCGAGCTTCGAGCTTTTCGACACGCAGCCGCAGGCCTACAAGGACAGCGTGCTGCCGCCCGCCGTGCATGCGCGCCTCGCGGTGGAAGCCGGCGCGACACAGGGCTGGCACCGCTACACCGGCGACGGCGGCGACGTGCTGGGGATCGACCACTTCGGCGCGTCGGCACCGGGCGAAGTCGTCATGCGCGAATTCGGGTTCACCGTCGACAACGTCGTCGCACGCGCGCTGGCCACGTTGCGCTAGCCGGGGCGCGCGGCGGACGCTACCGCGACGAGTATCGCCGTCACGTCCGTCGCTTCGACCGGCTTGACCAAGTGGTGGTCGAAGCCCGCGGCGCGCGCGTGCTCGCGATCCTTGATCTGGCCCCAGCCGGTGACCGCCACCAGCACGCAATGCGCGCACGCAGGCGCGTTGCGCAATGCGATCGCCAGGTCGTAGCCGTTGATCTTCGGCATGCCGATGTCGAGGAATGCGACGCCGGGCAAGAAATCGAGCGCCTGCGCGAGCCCGTCGGCGCCGTCGTTGGCGACACGCACATCGTTGCCCAGCGCGCGCAGGATCGCCGCGAGGCTGGATGCGAAGTCCTCGTTGTCGTCGACGACGAGCACGCGTTGAGCCATTGGCGGCGACGACGCCGCGGGCGATGGCGCGCCGGCTTCGAGCGGGCCGCCCGCGGTCGCCAGCAGCGGCAGGTGCAGCACGAACGCGCTGCCGCGCCCGCGCCCGGCGCTGCGCGCATCGAGCGTGCCGCCATGCAGTTCCGCGAGCCTGCGCGCGAGGCTCAGTCCAACACCCAGGCCGGCCTGCGGCCGCTCCAGCGAGCGGTCCGCCTGCTCGAACAAGCCGAACACGCGCGCGAGCATCGGCGCGTCGATGCCGATGCCGCTGTCGGTGATCGTCGTCGTCGCGCCACGCGCATCGCGCTCGACGTGGACGACGACGCGGCCACCGGTGGCGGTGAATTTTGCAGCGTTGTGCAGCAGGTTGGCGAATATCTGCGTAAGGCGCGTCGCGTCGGCCTGCAGCAGGATGGGCGTCTGCGGTGCAACGAGCTCGAGCGTGTGGCCGCGCTCGCGGATGTAGGGACCCACGGTCTCCAGCGCGGCATGCAACGCCTCCAACAGGTCCATCGGCGCCGTGCGCAGCACGAGCTTGTTGGTGGCGATGCGCGACACGTCGAGCAGGTCGTCGATCAGCCGGATCATCTGCCGCACCTGGCGCTGCATCATGTCGAGGATCTTGTCCGGCTCGACGCCCTCGCGCGCGGGCATCTTCAGCAACGCGACGCCATTGAACAGCGGCGCCAGCGGATTGCGCAGCTCGTGCGCGAGCGTAGCCAGGAACTCGTCCTTGTGACGGTCGGCCACGCGCAGCGCATTCTCCGCGCCGCGCCGCTCGAGCGTCTCGTTGTGCAGCGACTGGTTGGACGCCGCCAGCGCCTCCGTCTGGCGGCCGACCTCGGCGAGCATTTCGTTGAACGCGTCGACCAGCACGTCGAGTTCGCGCGTGTCCGTGCGCGCGACGCGCAGCGAGAAGTCGCGCTGCTTCATCACCCGGCGCACGACGCCGGTGAACAACTGGATCGGCATCGTGATGCGCGCCTGCAGGAACGACGACACGAGGAACGCAACGCAAAGGCTCGCCAGCATCACCGCCACCAGGATCACCAGGTAGTTCGAAAGACGCTCGCCGAGCCCGTAGTGCGCGCGCAGCATCACCGTACCCACGCGCTCGTTCTGCTCGACGATCGGTTTCACCAGCGAGATCCGGTCGCCATCGATATGCACGCCCACGCGGTCGGGCACCGCCGGCGCCCGGGCATCCGGCGCGCCGGGACGGCTGTAGCTCGCGAACAATTCGCCGGTCGGCCCGTAGAGCGTCGCCGACAGGATGTCGGCGCGCTCGTGCATCAGCGCCAGGCTTTCGTTCGCCGCCTTCGGATCGTCGAATGCCAGCGCTGGCACGTTGGTGCGCGCGAGGATTTCGGCCTGCGTCGACAGGTCGGTGGTCAGCGCCTGCCGGTACGCGCGCGCGTCGTAGATCGCCAGCGCGGTCATCGCAACCGCCAGCGCGACGAACGTGGCGAGCAGCACGACGAGGATCACCCTGCCCTGCAGCGATTGCGGCCACACGATCATCAGTCCGCTCCCCGACCGCGCACCGTACGCGCCACGGCCAGCAGCCGCGAGCTCAAGTGGACGCCCATCCTCTCGGCATTCTCCGGCGCGATGTCGAAGCGCACGCGGTCGTCGTCCACGACGAGGTTGATCGCGCTGCCGGCGTCGAGGCCGTCCTTTTCCTCGCTGACGAGCAGCAGCGCGCGCTGTCGCGCCGCACGCACCAGCGCGGGTAGATGTGCGGCTTCCTGCGCGCCCACGAACAGCACGTGCACGCCCGCCAGCGGCTCATTGCGCTTCAGCCGGCGAACTTCGACGCGGCGACCCGCGACATCGTGCTCGGCGGCGAGCTGGGTCAGTTGCGCGGCGATGGCATCGGCGCCGTAGACGCCGATGACGAAAGGCGCACTGTCATCGGCGAACGCCGACGACGGCCATTCGACGTAGTTGAGAAACTTGTACAGGTACGCTGCCTTGACGGCGCGCTCGAGGTCCGACGGCGGGTTCGCCGCCTGAGTTGCGCCGGCGATGCACACGGCGAATGCGCACAGCAGACCCGCATAGATGCGCAATGCGCCACGGCGCACCCGCGGGCGCCGTGCGTCGCGTTGCGCCAGCGGAGGATTCACCCATCCACCCATTCAACAGACAGGACGCACGCGCATCTCGAACGCGCGCGCCGGCACGGCGTGGCGCCCGGCATCGGCGCCAATGTCAACCGCCGGCCGGCAATCCCCGCCGGCCGGAGGCGGCCCTCGCGGCATTCTGACGATCCTTCGCTTCCAGTTGCGCCGTCAGCGCCCGCGTGAGTTCATCATAGGTGAACGGCTTTGTCAGGATGGCGGCACCCGCCGGGACGATATCCTCGTCGGTCACCGGCAACCCCGTCATCAGCACCACGGGCAGCGCGTGGAACCGGTGGCGGACCACGCGCAGCAGGTCGAAGCCGTCTACCTCGGGCATGCGGATGTCGGAAACGAGGAGCGCGATCTCAGGATGATCGTCGAGCCGCAGCAGCGCTTCGCGGGCCGAATACGTGCGCAGCACGCGGTAGCCGCAGGCCTCGAGCATGACCGCCGTGGTGTCCACGATATCGTGTTCGTCGTCGGCGATGAGGACGGTATGCACTTCAGGGTCCGCTTCCATCGGTATGATTCTCCATTGCAGATGCAATTGCGCGGACTGCGCAGACACGCTTGCGCATCATAAATCAACGGGTGTTGTCTGCCGTCGGAGGTTTCCCGTTGCAATGTAGGATTGTACCTACATGAAACCAGTGGCGTGTGCGCGGCAGCGACCGCCGCCAACCAAGGACCTCGAAGGAGCACATGCAATACGACAATCCCGCCGGCGCAGCAATGCTCGGCGTCGCGCGCCCGCTGCCCAAGGACGTGCCGCTGTGGGACGAAACCCGCTTGCTCGGCCGCACGCTCGGCGCCGTGCTGCGTGCCGAAACCGGCGAGGCCGGCTTCGCGCGCGTCGAGGACATCCGCCGCACGGCGGTACGATTTCATCGCGCGGCGGCGGACGAGGCAGCGAGCGTGCAGGCGGAGCTGCATGTGCTGCTCGACGGTCTGGACGAGGGCGAGACGCTGACGGTCGTCCGCGCGTTCACCTATTTTTCGCTGCTCGCCAACATCGCCGAGGACCTGCACCAGAATCGCCGGCGGCGACTGCACCGCGTGGCCGGCGATCCACCGCAGCCGGGAAGCATCGAGCACGCGCTCGCGAGCGTGGCGCACGTGCCGCGCGAGCGGATCCTGCAGTTTCTCGCGCACGCGCTCGTCAGTCCGGTGCTCACCGCGCATCCGACGGAGGTGCAGCGCAAGAGCGTGCTCGAGTGCCAGTCGGCGATCGCGCGGCTGCTGCAGCGGCGCGAGGCGGCTGCGCACGAAGGCGACGCGCTGGCGCCGCTCGACGCCGAGCTCGAGGCGCTGGTGCTGAGGCTTTGGCAGACGGCGACGCTGCGCACGACGCGGTTGCGCGTTATCGACGAAATCGACAACGGACTGAGCTTCTACCACACGACGTTCCTGCGCGAGTTGCCGCGCCTGGAGCAGCAACTCGAGTCCGCATTGCGCGCGCGCGACGACTTTGCGCCGACCTTCGAGCTGCCCGCCGTGATGCGTATGGGCTCGTGGATCGGCGGCGACCGCGACGGCAACCCATACGTGAGCGCCGACGTGCTGTCCGCGGCGATCAACCGCCAGGCGGCTGTCGCGCTGCGGCATTACCTGGACGAGGTGCACGCGCTCGGCAGCGAGCTGTCGCTGTCGCGCGCGCTGGCGTTGCCTACGCCGGCGCTCGAGGCGCTGGCGTTACGCGCCGGCGATGCGTCGGCTTTTCGCCGGGACGAGCCGTACCGGCAGGCACTGGTCGGACTCTACGCGCGCCTCGCGGCGACGCTCACCGAGCTGACGGGACTGCGTCCTCCGCGCGATTCGCAGGTCGCCCAGCCGCCCTACGCCCGCGCGGCCGACTTCAGCGCCGATCTCGCGGTGATCGCCGAGTCGCTGCGCGGCCATCGCTCTGGGCGCCTCGCCGACGGGCGACTGCGCGCGCTGCAGCGCGCAGTCGCGACTTTCGGCTTTCATCTCGCGACGCTGGACCTGCGCCAGAACTCGATCGTCCACGAGGCGACGGTCGCCGAACTGCTCGCCAACGCGGGCGTGACGGCGCACTACCGCGAGCTCGACGAAGCGGCACGCGTCGACGTACTGACGCGCGAGCTCGCACAGCCGCGCCTGCTGCTGTCGCCGTATCTCGCCTACAGCGAAGCGACGACCGGCGAGATCGCGATCCTGCGCGTCGCGGCCGGGATCCACGCGACCTATGGCGAGGATGCGCTCGCCAACTACGTGATCTCGATGTGTGAGGCACAAAGCGACCTGCTCGAGGTCGGCGTGCTGCTGCGCGAGGTCGGGCTGCTGACGTATGCGCCGCATGCGGCCTGCCGTGTGAACATCGTGCCGCTGTTCGAGACGATCGGCGACCTGCGCCGCTGCGCCGGCGTGATGTCGAGCGCGTTCGCGCATCCGCTGTACCGGGGGTGGCTAACGTCGCGCGGCGACCTGCAGGAAGTGATGCTCGGCTACTCGGATAGCAACAAGGACGGCGGCTACGTGACGGCGAACTGGGCGCTGCATGTCGCCGAAGTCGAGCTCGTGCGGCTGTTCGCACAACACCACGTGCGGCTGCGGCTGTTCCACGGGCGCGGCGGCACCGTCGGGCGCGGCGGCGGTCCCGCGTACGAGGCGATACGCGCGCAGCCCGCGGGCAGCGTCGCGGGCGCGATGCGCATCACCGAACAGGGCGAGATCATCGCCAGCAAGTATTCGGATGCCGAGCTCGGCCGCCACAACCTGGAAACGCTGCTCGCCGCGGTGATCGAGGCAAGCCTCACCGGGGATGCGCCGGCCGCCGACCCGCTGGCCGAGCAGCATTTCCATGCGGTGATGGAGGCGCTGTCCGCCAGCGCGTACGTCGCCTATCGCGCACTCGTCTACGACGATCCGCATTTCGCCGCGTACTTCCATGCGACGACACCCATCAGCGAAATCGCGTCGCTCAACATCGGCAGCCGTCCGGCGTCGCGCACCGGCTCGCAGAAAATCGAGGACCTGCGTGCGATTCCGTGGGTGTTCAGCTGGGGGCTTTGCCGGCTGATGCTGCCCGGCTGGTACGGGTTCGGCAGCGCCGTCGACGCATGGCTGCGCGCGCATGCGGACGGCCTGCCGGTGCTGCGCGCCATGTATGCCACATGGCCGTTCTTCCGCGCGTTCCTGTCGAACATGGACATGGTGCTGGCCAAGTCGGACCTGGCCATCGCGTCCCGGCATGCGGCGCTGTTCGACGACGAGGCCAACCGCACGCGGATCTTCGGCGCGATCCGCGACGAACATGCGCTGACCTGCCGCCACCTGCTGTCGATCACCGGCAACGCGACGCTGCTCGCCGAGAACCCGACGCTGGCGCGCAGCATCCGCAACCGCTTTCCGTACATCGACCCGCTCAACCACGTGCAGATCGAGTTGTTGAAGCGCCTGCGTGCCGGTCAGGCCGACGACCGCACGCGCCGCGCGCTGCACCTGACGATCAACGGCCTCGCCGCCGGATTGCGCAACAGCGGTTAGTGGCGCCGCGGTCAGCGCATCAGCGCGTCGACGCGCTTGCGCAGTTCCGGCAGCAGGTCGGCGGCGAACCACGGATTGCGCTGGAACCACGCAGTGTTGCGCGGCGACGGATGCGGCAGCGGCAGGAAGCGCGGCGCATGGTCGCGCCACGCGGCGACGGTGGCGGTCAGTGTCGCGCGGCGATGCTCGCGCAGGAAATGACGCTGCGCGTAAAGTCCGATCAGCAGCGTCAGCTCGATATGCGGCAGCTTCGCGAGCAGATGGTCGAGCCACAGCGCCGCGCATTCGCGGCGCGGCGGCAGGTCGCCGCCGCGACCGCGTCCCGGATAGCAGTAGCCCATCGGAATGATGGCGATGCGCGACACGTCGCCAAAGGCCGCGTCGTCGACGCCCATCCAGTCACGCAGGCGCACGCCGCTGGCGTCGTTCCAGGCGATTCCGGTGGTATGCACGCGCAGTCCCGGCGCCTGCCCCACGACGAGGATGCGCGCGCTCGCCGCGGCCCGCAGCACCGGCCGCGGCCCGAGCGGCAGCGACGCCTCGCACGCGCGGCAGCCACGCACCGCTTCCAGCAGCGCGTCGAGCGTCGGCCATGAGTCGACGCGCCGCAGCACAGCGGCGTGTGTCACCACGTGCCTCGGCGGGCAGCGCGGCGTTCGCGCCGCGCCACCGGCTGCACGCGCATCGCCGCCGCCGGCCTCACGGTGGCGCTGCCCCCGGGGACGCACGCAACAGCGCGGCAATCGTCAGCGGAAGAGCGCGCGTGTCGATCGGCTTGGTCACATAGGCGTCGCAGCCCGCATCGCGCGCCTTGTCCTCGTCACCTTTCATCGCATACGCGGTGAGCGCGATGATGATGATGTCGCGCGTGCGCGGATCGGCCTTGAGCTGGCGGGTCAGCGTGAGGCCGTCCATCCCGGGAAGCTGCACATCCATCAGGATGACGCGCGGCATCCACTGCTGCAGCACGGTCAGCGCCTCGTCGGCATTGCGCGCACCGCGCACCTCGTAGCGCTGCGTGATGAGCACGAACGACGCGAGTTTTTTGTTGACCTCATTGTCGTCGACGACGAGGATGCGTTCGCCGGCCATCAGCGCGTGTCCGCCGCCTGCCGGCGACCGAGCGCGAGCGAGAGGGAAAGCGCGACTTGCAATTCCCGCACCACCGCGGCGGCGCCGGCGTGTCCCTTGCTGACAACGGCCTGCGCGCTTGCCCGCAGCCGCGTGTACTCGGCTGCGCCGAGATCCTTGACCGTCCATACGATCACCGGCACGTTGCGGCACGCGGGCAGCTCACGCAAGCGGTCGAGGAATGTGAAGCCGTCCATCACCGGCATCACGAGGTCGAGCACGACGGCGAGCGGCGGCGTCTCGCGCGCAATGCGCAGCGCAGCCTCACCGTCGGATGCGCACGCAGGCGTGTAGCCGAGCTGGCGCAGCGTCGCCGCCATCAGCCGCCGCGACCCCGCATCGTCGTCGACGACCAGTACGTCGCCGGAACACTGCGGGCGCAGGTTGGCACGCGCCAGCGACGCCAGCAGTGCGCCGCCGTCGAGCGGCTTGGCCAGCAGGTCGTGCACGGCGAAGCCGGCCAGTGCGCCTTTTTCGGTGACGACGGTCAGCACGGTGACGGGAACGTCGCGATTGGGCGTCGACGCGCGAATCTCGTGCAGTACGTCGAGGCCGGTACGATCGGGCAGCAACAGGTCGAGGACGATGGCATCGAAGGTCTGCTGCATGCATATTTCGATCGCCTGCGCGCCCGTCGACGCGGTGTCGACCGCATAGCCCGCGCCGCTCAAGGTTCGCACCAGCGCGTCGCGCTCGCGCTCGTTGTCCTCGATCACGAGGATCGCCGGCGCGCCGTCGTAGCCGCCCGGCATTGCCGACGGCGCGATGACCCTGACATCGCCGGCCGCTCGCCGCGGGAGCGTCGCGTGAAACGTGCTTCCACGTCCCAATTCGCTCGACACGCCGACTTGCCCGCCCTGCGCTTCGACCAGCCGCTTGGTCAGCGCAAGCCCGAGTCCGGTGCCCGAGTGCTGCTTCGCCGATCCGCCATCGAGCTGCTGGAATTCGACGAACAGCCGCGCGAGATCGACGGACCCGATGCCGATGCCGCTGTCCTCGACCGCCAGCCGGAACATCGCGGGATCGTCGCCGCTCGCGCTGGTGCGTACGACGATACGCCCGCCTTGCGGCGTGAACTTGAGCGCGTTCGACACGTAGTTGTAGAGGACCTGCTTCAGGCGCGCCGGGTCGAGCACGACCTCCGCGATGTCCGGATCGAGCTCGGCGCTCATGCGGATGTCCTTCACCGATGCCGTGGTGCGCAGGATGGCGAGCACTTCGCCGATCACGACCTCGAGGGCTACCGCTTGCGGATGGAACTCGAGCTTGCCGGCCTCGACCTTCGACAGGTCGAGGATGTCGTTGATGAGCTGCAGCAGGTGATGGCTGCTCGACAGGATATCGCCGAGGAACTCCATGTACTGCGCCGAACCGGGCTCGACCAGCCCGTCGTGGATCAGTTCGGTGAATCCGATGATCGCATTGAGCGGCGTGCGCAGCTCGTGCGACATGTTGGCCAGGAATTCGCTCTTGAGCCGGTTGGCGCGATCGGCCTCGGTCTGCGCGGCCGTGCGGTTCTCGATCTCCTGTTTGAGCTGCAGGTTGGCGTCGCGCAATTCCAGCGTGCGCTCGGCGACGCGCCGCTCGAGGATTTCCGCGTGCTGGCGCGCGCCTTCGTACAGCCGCGCCTGCGCGATCGCGATGGCGAGCTGCGCGGCGACCTCGCGCGCCATGTGGATCTGCTCCTCGGAGAAATCCGCGCGCGCGCCGCCGAAGCTCACGCCTCCGATCAATTCGCCCTTGGCGATCATCGGCACGACGATGTAAGCGCGTACATCGGAGCCGAGCAAGCCTTCGACTTCGGGCCCCGCGGGCAGGCTGGCCGTTTGCACCAACTGGACCTCGCCGCGGCGCAATCCTGCGATATCGCCCATGTAGACGTTCGAAAAGCGCACGCCGGGACCGCGACGCACGCGGTGGCGGCCGACGGCCACCAGCCACTCGAACTCGTTGCGCCCGGCGTCGTACAGGCTGATGATCGCGCGCGGGACGTCCAGCAATTCACGCAGGCGACGCATCGCCGGCTCGGCGATGTCCTCGGGCGTTTCCGCCGCAATGACCGCCTTGTCGATCTCGTGCAGAATGCTCAGGCGCTCGCTTGTCTTGGCCAGCGCCTGCTGCGCGCGCTTGAGGTCGGTGATGTCGTTGACCACGACCAGCACGCCGCGGCGGCCGGCGAAGTCGATCGTCTGCGCATTGATCTCGACGTCGCGCACGCGGCCATCGCTGAACTGGTGGTGCCAAGTGCGCTCGTCGTCGCGGATCTCGCGGGTATCGTCCGCGCGCGCCCTGGCGACGTTTTCGATCAGCGGCGCGATATCCTCGGGCGGCCTGATGTCGATGATCCGCATCGACAGGAATTCATCGCGCGAATAGCCGTACTGCGTGATCGCCGCCGTGTTGACCTCCAGAAATTCGAGTGTCGCGACGTCGTAGACCCACATCGGCAGCGGATTGCTGGCGAACAGCAAGCGGAAGTTTGCATCGGCGTGCAGCGGCTGCATGGAAACGGGCCCGTGTGCGAATCGATCGCGCATGTCGACGTCGGCCGACATTTGCGGCCCAATCGGTTCTATCATAACTGCCGCCGGGTGTCACAATGCATTCGAAACTGGAGGAAGTGCGGATGGCAGTCAGCAGCCTCGTAATCGATATACACGTCACTCACGGCGCGCGCGCCGTTGCGGCAACCGCGCGGAGCGCAGGTTGAGCGCGGACGCGGTGCCGCCGCAGCAGCAGCCCCCGCCGGTACCCGCGTACATCCTGGTCGTCGACGACGATGCGCGCAATCGCAAGCTCATCGAGGCGATGCTCAAATCGGAGGGCTACCGGGTCGACACCGCGCATGGCGGCATGCAGGCGCTGGCGTCGATGGCCCACGAAAAACCCGACCTGATGCTGCTCGACGTGATGATGCCCGACATGACCGGGTTCGAGCTCGCCGGCAAGCTGAAGCTCGATCCGGCCACCCGCGGTATCCCGATCATCATGGTGACGTCGCTCAACGACCGCGCGTCGCGCATCGCCGCGCTCAACATGGGTGCCGAGGAGTTCATCACCAAGCCGATCGACCGTGCCGAGCTGTGGGTGCGGGTGCGCAACCTGCTGCGCCTCAAGGCGCTCAACGACCTGCTCGCCGAGCACGCGCGCACGCTCGAAGCACAGGTAACGAAGCGCTCGCAACAGCTGACGGAGTCGTATCGCAATACCATCGCCACGCTCAACCGCGCGGCCGCGTTTCGCGACGACGAGACCGGCGCGCACGTGCAGCGGATCAGCCGCTATTGCGTGGTGCTCGCTGAAGCGTTGGGCTTGAGCGAAACTTTTTGCGACTGCGTGCTGCACGCGAGTCCGATGCACGATGTCGGCAAGATCGGCATTCCCGATCGAATCCTCTTCAAGGCCGGCGATCTCGACGCACAGGAATGGGAGGTGATGAAGACGCACACGACGCTGGGCGCGACGATGCTTGAAGGCGGCGACTCACCCTACCTGCAGATGGGACGCGAAATCGCGTTGGGCCATCATGAGCACTGGGATGGCAGCGGCTATCCGCGCGGGCT
>DATCFA010000487.1:0-2344 GCA_036509805.1 Casimicrobiaceae bacterium | reverse complement strand
AAGGAAATCCACGAGAGGTATGCCCGCGCTGGGTTGGGTTTGCTCGTGTGCGCAACGATAGCTGGAGCATGGGTACTTCAGGGCGAACTTCGTACCGCGCGATCCGCGCAGAACCTGGTCCGAAATATCGTGAACGGGTCGCGTGAATGGGCGGTGACGCACCCCGGGCTGACGCTACTCATGCTCGAGGAGAATTATGGGCCGATAGTCACAACGCGCCCTGCACAAGGTTGGCTCATGCTGCCACCGGTGCAACCGACGCCGCTGCTACACCGCGTGCTTCCAACCTTATCGGCAGAACTAGATGCTCGCTACGACCAGCTATCTGCCGGCCTAGCCACGCGACTAGACAAGATTCGACCATCGCGTTTGGATGCCGACGAGATCAAGCGGCTGTTCGTGCACGACACAGCGCATTGGCCAGAACATTACGCATGCTGGTCTGCACGCACTGACGGAATCGTCGAGTTTGCAGCGCCGGATCCCAGCGATCGTACGCGGTGGACGACGGCATTGCGCGATGCGCTTGGACAATGCGCAACCGGCAAACTGTAGCGGTCGCGGATTGAATTGGAGGAGAACCAAAGTGCATGTCGCCGGGCGGTTCAAGGTCGTGGCATTGCTCGCGCTTGCGCTGCCAATCACATTCGCCTGCGCGGCCGTGTCGTGGCATTGTCTCGAAAAGCCCGCGCTCGCCTTAAAATCACGCTTTAGACCGCAAAGCCCACCGCGATGACCCCTACTGCTACTGGCAGCACGCTGCGCGAACTCTCCTGCGCCGACGACTACGATCCCAACTCGATGCCGGTCGAGCGCGCGCGCGAGCTGATCCGCCGCTTCCTGACGCCGGTGACCGCGATCGAGCGGCTGCACATCCGCGCGGCGTTGGGACGCACATTGGCCGAGGACATCGTGTCGCCGATCGACGTGCCGGGCCACGACAATTCCGCGATGGACGGCTGGGCCGTGCGCTTCGCCGATCTCGACGCGAATGCGGAGACGACGCTCAAGCGCGCCGGCGAATCGTTCGCCGGGCGGCCGTACGACGGCGACGTCGCGCCGGGCCATGCCGTGCGCATTTTCACCGGCGGCGTGATGCCGCGCGGCGCCGACACCGTGGTGATGCAGGAGCGCGCGATCGCCACGCCCGAGGGTGTGCGCGTGCAGGCGGGGGCGGTGACCAAGCTCGGCCAGAACCGCCGCTTTGCCGGCGAGGACCTGAAGGCTGGCGAGACGCTTTTTCACGCCGGGCAGGCGCTCTACCCGGCCGAGATCGGCATGCTCGCATCGATCGGTATCGGCGAAGTCGGCGTCTACCGGCGGCTGCGCGTCGCGTTCTTCTCGACGGGCGACGAGCTCGTGTCGATCGGCAAGCCGCTCGCCGCGGGCCAGATCTACGACAGCAATCGCTATACGATCGACGGCATGCTCGCGCGGATGGGCATCGACACGATCGACATGGGTGTCGTACCGGACGACCCGGCAGCGCTCGAGCGCGCGTTCGCGACCGCCGCCGCCAGCGCCGACGTGGTGATCACGTCCGGCGGCGTATCGGTGGGCGAGGCCGACTACGTCAAGCAGCTGCTCGACAAGCTCGGCGAAGTCGTGTTCTGGAAGATCGCGATGAAGCCCGGCAGGCCGCTTGCCTACGGTCGCCTCGGCGATGCGCACTTTTTCGGATTGCCCGGCAATCCGGTCAGCGTGATGGTGACGTTCTATCAGTTCGTGCGCGACGCGCTGCTGCACCTGTCGGGACGACGCGATGCGCAGCCGCTGCCGCTGTTGCGCGCGAAGCTGTCGGCGCCGATCCGCAAGGTCCCGGGCCGCACCGAATTCCAGCGTGCGGTGCTGTCGCGCGCCGCGGACGGCAGCGCCAGCGTGCGCGTCACCGGCGACCAGGGATCGGGCATCCTGTCGTCGATGTCGCGCGCGAATTGCTTTGTCGTACTGGGAGCCGACGTCGGCAACGTCGACACCGGCGCGGAAGTGGACGTGCAGTTGCTCGACGGACTTGTGTAGCGCGGCGCGCGTGCAGTTCGCACATTGCCGGAAAAGGGCGCGCTCACGTGCGCGGAGCGTTGCGCCCCGCGCACGGCGTCCGCTCAGAACGTGTGAATTAATCGGCTCGTCCGAGCGATAATCAGCGCATGAGCCCTGATACGCCCGAACGAGAGACCGAGCGTCGCACCGCGGCGCTGTTGTACGACGAAAGCGAGATGCCGATTCCGGCAGCGCCGCGCGAGCAAGCCGAAACGCCGAAGACTGGCGTGGCGCGCGTGATGGCGGCGCAGCGCGATCAGATCGAGCTTCGCGCGTGTGATCTGGACTCGCTGCTTGGGGGTGA
>DATCFA010000486.1:0-2676 GCA_036509805.1 Casimicrobiaceae bacterium | reverse complement strand
TCAAGGCCAGTGGACTGTTCGGCGCTGAATTCGTCGCCGAGAAGGATACGCAGCTGCCATGGGTGATCGAGCTCAACCGCCGCCCGTCGCCGGGCACGCATCGCGGACGCGCGATGGACGTCGACATGTACGCGGCACTGCGCAATGCGCTGACCGGCACGCCGCTCGCGACGCGCGCGCGCCTCGATGACGACGAAGTCCACCAGTTCGTGCATTTACCGCTCGAATGGATGCGCGATCCGGACAGCCTCTACCTGATCTACCAGCGCAGCGACGCGCCGATCGACGATCCACGGCTGTTCGCGGCGTTGTTCGATCTTGGATGGAAAGTCAACCGGCTGCGGGAGCAGGCATGAGTGCACAGCCGTCGCGGATGCGACGCCGCGTCCTGACCATGGGCGCGCTCGCCTGCGCGCGACTGGCGTCCGCGCGTGCGGCAGCGCCGCGGGACTTTCCATGGAAGCCCGTAACGATCATCCAGCCGTACGGCGCCGGTAACGCGCTCGACGTCTATGCGCGCAAGTTCGCCACATACCTGCCGCGCACACTGGGCCAACCGGTGATCGTGGAAACGCGCCCCGGCGCATCGGGCAACATCGCCGCGGGATTCGTCGCACGCGCCGCACCGGATGGTCACACGCTGCTGGTGCACGGCGTCGGCACCCTGCTGCAATCGCTGATACCGGGCAGCAATGCGCCGGACCCGCTGAAGGCGCTGGCGCCGGTGACGCTGTTCTCCGAGGATCCGATGGTGCTGACAGCGCGCTCGTCGCTCAACGTGCGCTCGGTGGCCGAGCTCGTCGCGCGCGCGAAGCGCGATTCCGGCGGCCTCGCGTACGGAACGTCGGGAGTCGGCGGCCTGCAGCATCTGGCGATGCTGCTGTTCGCCCGCCGCGCGGGCATCGAGCTTTTGCATGTGCCGTTCCCCAACAGCACGCAGATGTACACGGCGATGATATCGGGCGAGGTGCCGCTGGGGTTCGCGTTCGCCGGTCCGGTCGACGCGCAATACCGTAGCGGCCAGCTCGTCGCACTGGCGCTCAGTGCGGCGCGCCGCAGTCCTTTGCGCCCCGACGTGCCGACGCTCGCCGAATCCGGCTATCCCGGCTACGATGTCATTGGCTGGTCGGGCATCTCGACGACCGGCGGCACACCGGCTGCGACGCTCGAGCGCATCCAGCGCGCATTCGCCGACGCGCTGGCACTTCCGGAGATCCGCGACATGTTGACGACGTTCGGCGGTCAGCCAATCGGATCGTCGCCGCCCGAGTTCGCGCGCGAGGTCGCCGAGACACTGACACGCTGGGCGCCGGTGATGCGCGACCTGTTCCCGGCCGTGAAGAGCTGAGCGCCGGCGCGACGCGGCGCCATGCATCACCCGCTTGCCGGCTACATGCTGCGCCGGTACTGGCCGCCGACGTCGAACAGCGCGTGCGTCACCTGCCCGAGCGAGCAGACCTTCACCGCATCCATCAGCTCGGCGAACACGTTGCCGTTGTCGATGACGGTTTGCTTCAGCCGCGCGAGTGCCGCCGGCGCTTCGCTCGCGTGGCGCGCACGGAAATCGGCGAGACGGCTCAACTGCGACTGCTTTTCGTCGTCTGTGGAGCGCGCGAGCTGGAGCTTGTCGCGCGGCGGTTCGCCATGCGGATTGCGGAACGTGTTGACACCGACGATCGGGTAGCTGCCGTCGTGCTTGCGGTGCTCGTAGTACAGCGACTCCTCCTGGATCTTGCCGCGCTGGTAGCCAGTCTCCATCGCGCCCAGCACGCCGCCGCGCTCGGCGATCGCCTCGAACTCCTTCAGCACCGCCTCTTCGACGAGATCGGTCAGGTCGTCGATGATGAACGCGCCCTGGTTCGGATTCTCGTTCTTCGCAAGTCCCCACTCGCGGTTGATGACGAGCTGGATCGCCATCGCGCGGCGCACGCTTTCCTCGGTGGGTGTGGTGATCGCCTCGTCGTAGGCGTTGGTGTGCAGCGAGTTGGCGTTGTCGTACGTCGCGATCAGCGCCTGCAGCGTCGTGCGGATGTCGTTGAACGCGATTTCCTGCGCATGCAGGCTGCGCCCCGATGTCTGGCAGTGGTACTTCAATTTCTGGCTGCGCTCGTTGGCGCCGTAGCGGTTCTTCATCGCCACCGCCCAGATGCGGCGCGCGACGCGTCCCAATACCGAGTACTCGGGGTCCATGCCGTTGGAAAAGAAGAACGACAGGTTCGGCGCGAAGTCGTCGATGCGCATGCCGCGCGCCAGGTACGCCTCGACGAACGTGAAGCCGTTGGACAGCGTGAACGCGAGTTGCGAGATCGGGTTGGCGCCGGCCTCGGCGATGTGATAGCCGGAGATCGACACCGAATAGAAGTTGCGCACGTCGTTGTCGACGAAATACTGCTGGATGTCGCCCATCACCTTGAGCGAGAACTCGGTGGAAAAGATGCAGGTGTTCTGGCCCTGGTCCTCCTTGAGGATGTCGGCCTGCACGGTGCCGCGCACCGTCGTGAGCGTCCACGCGCGGATTTTCGCCGCCTCGTCGGCGGTGGGCTCGCGGTCGTTATCGGTGCGGAACCTGTCGAGCTGCTGGTCGATCGCCGTGTTCATGTAGAACGCGAGCATCGTCGGCGCCGGGCCGTTGATCGTCATCGACACCGATGTCTTCGGGCTGGTGAGGTCGAAGCC
>DATCFA010000485.1:0-3918 GCA_036509805.1 Casimicrobiaceae bacterium | reverse complement strand
CGGCGGACGCCCGGCCCAGGGCCACGCCCGCCGCGATCAGCACCATGCCCGCGACCGCCAGCAGCGTCAGCCGCTCGCCGAACAGCGCCCACGCCATCACCGCGGTGACCGCGGGTACGAGGAAAAACAGCGCGGCTACGTCGGCCGCCTTGCCGCGCCGCAACAGCCAGAACAGCAGCAGGTTGGCGCCGGCCGACAGCACGATCACCGACCATCCGAGGGCGAACATGAACGATGCCGTCCATTCGATGCGCGCATCCTCGGCGAACACCACGAGCAGCGCGTAGACGAGCGCGCAGGCGACGAACTGGATCACCGCGCCGCTGCGGATGTCGACGCGCGCGCAGTAACGCTTCTGGTACAGCGTGCCGACGCTGATGGCGCACAGCGCCACCAGCAGCGCCACGATGCCGCTCGCGTTGTCGACGCCGACCTTGTGCCACACCACGAGTGCGACGCCGGCCAGCCCGATCGCCAAGCCCGCCCATTGGCGGAACACGACGCGCTCGGCCAGCCACCAGCGCGCCAGCACGACGGTCAGCACCGGCTGCAACCCGACCAGCATCGCGCTGGTGCCGGCGGACGTGCCGCGCGAGATGGCGAAGAACACGCCGCCGAGATATCCGCCCTGGATCAGCAGTCCGACGACGACCGTATGCATCGCGTCGGCGCGCGTGGGCCACGGCGCATGCGTCAGCACGGCCACCGCGACCATCACCGCCGTGATGAAGCAGAAGCGCGCGAACAGGAATGCAAACGGCGTTGCATACGGCAGCCCGTACTTCGCCGCGATGAACCCCGTGCTCCACAGCACGACGAACAACGCCGAGTAACCGGCGTCGCCGCGATGCGTGCCCGCGGCCGCCGTCATCGCGACGGCGCGTGCGTACGCTCGATGGTTCCGAGCTGTCCCCAGCCGTGCGCCTGTCCCAGCGGCTGCCCGCTGCCGGAGCCTTGCCGGCGTCTCACGCGCCGCGTTTCCGCGCCGGCTTCGCGTAGCGCTTCGCCGCGGCGACGATTTCGCGCTTGGCGTCCTCCGCGTCCACCCATCCGTCGAGCTTCACCCATTTGCCGGGCTCGAGGTCCTTGTAATGCTCGAAGAAGTGCGCGATCTGTTGCGTGGTCAGCGCCGGCAGGTCGCGCGGCGACTGCACTTCGCGGTAAATCGGCGACAGCTTGTCGATCGGTACCGCGAGGATCTTGGCGTCGCCGCCGGCTTCGTCGGTCATCTTCAGCATGCCGATCGGGCGGCAGCGCACGACGACACCGGTGATCAGCGCCGCCGGCGACACGACGAGCACGTCGCAGGGATCGCCGTCATCGGACAGCGTGCGCGGGATGTAGCCGTAGTTGCACGGATAGTGCATCGCCGTCGACATGAAGCGGTCGACGAATACCGCGCCGGTTTCCTTGTCGACTTCGTACTTGATCGGCTCGCCGTGCATCGGTATTTCGATGACGACGTTGCAATCGTTGGGGATGTCGCGACCGGCGGGAACGCGATCGAGGCTCATGTGCGGCGGTCCTGACGTGTTGGCGTGCAATTATACGCAAGCGTGCCTCGCACGAGCGGGTTATCCTTCGACCGCGTGTCTTCGCACGCTCTCCGATCCGCATGGACACGATCGCCGTCAATCCGACCATGGTCGAGCAGGCCTATCGCGCGATCCTCGACGCGATCTGCGACGGCGTGCTCGCGCCCGGCGAGCGGCTGACTCAGGAAGGCGTCGCCAGGAAGCTCGACGTGTCGCGCCAGCCGGTCAACCAGGCGCTGATGCTGTTGAAGCAGCAAAAGTTCGTCTGCGACGCGGGTCGTCGCGGGCTGATGGTGGCGCCGCTCGACCGCGAGTTCGTCCGCTGGATCTACGAATTGCGACTCGGCATCGAGCCGATGGCCGCGGCGCTGGCGGCGCGGCATGCCACCGACGCCGATGCCGAACAGGGACGCGCGCTGCTGGCCGGCGGCCGCGAGGCGTTGCGCGACGGCGCGATCGGTCCGCTGATCGGCGCCGACATGGCGTTCCACATGTGGGTCTACGCGGCTTCGCGCAACCGGCTTTTCGTCGACACGATGGAAGGGCTGTGGCATCACCTGCGGCGCGCGATGCGCGAAGTGCTGCAGGCGCGCGACTACCGCAAGGCGGTGTGGACCGAGCACGAGCAGATCCTGCGGGCCATCAGCACGCGCGACGAATCGGCGGCGGCGTTGCTCGTACGCGCGCATTTGCGCAACGCCGCGATCAGCGTTGAAGTGAGCGTGCCGGCAGCTTGAAATTCAGCAGCGCTCCCTATTCTGTTGTTCTCTTTCAATGACCTGACGACAACGCTGTTCGCTGACGAAGCCGAGCGTTACGGTGCAACGCCAGCAGCAAGCTGCTGCAGGCGTTGGCCTTCGGTGCGCGCCTCTGCCAGCAACTGATTCCAATCGTCGGGAGGGTGGCCACTTTCCAGCATCCTTCGGAACACGCGATAGGCGTCGTCGCTACTTTCATACGCGCGCTTGGTGCCCTCGTCGTTGACCCAGGCGAACACGATTACCTTGCTCGGCGCGTGGTAGCGGAAGAACAACCGGTACTGCTGAAAGAACTTGGTCCGAAACCAATGTTTGTGGTTATCGCCCAGCGTGTTGCCCTGCCGATATTCCGGCCGTGTCGGGTCTTGCGGGATGGCGTCGAAAGCCAGCTTCGTGATCGCCGCAAGTCGCTTGCTGGCGTTCTTCTTCACGTATTCGACGGGATCCTTTTGCTTGAATGCCTCGACCTGTTGGGCCAAGGCGTCAAGCTGCGCCAAGAACAGCGGATGTGCGAAAACCGTCCAACCGTGAATGACCAAGAGTGCGGCCTTGCCGCGCTCATTCATCATCTGCCGACAGGGCGGTATCAAGATCGACCTCGGCGCCGCCAGTCAGCGATTGGAGGCGTCGCACGAAGCTCGCGTCGATGGCGGCTCGCAGACGGTCCGGATGGCTGGCGATGTCGCGGGCCAGGAAGCCCAGGAACTGACCGAGCACCGGATCGTCTTCCTCAGGGGCCTTGGCACGCGTCAACATCACTTCGCCGCCCGGACGGATCGTGTAGTGGATCTTGTCGCGCTTGCCCAGGCGCAGGACGCGGCGCACCGTCTCCGGCACCGTCGTTTGGTAGCGGTCAGTCAGTGTGGATTCGACTTCGAGAGGGGCTGCCATCGTGCCATCCGGTCAAGGGGTGAATGTCCTACATGGTAATGCAATTGCCTTGTCAAATCAATGCAAATGCATTGTCTGTGTTTGGTACCGGGGCATCGCTGATACGCGCTCGTGCGCGATGCGGTCAATCTGATCGATAAACCGCGCTGTAATGCGCGTAGATCGTCACGATGTCGGCAAAGCCTTCGCGCTCGGCGGACTTGAGCGCGCGAAACGGCCGCGCCGGGCGCCCCGCATAAATCCAGCCGGACGGTACGCGCGTGCCCGCCTCGACATGCGCGCCCGCGCCGATGCATGCATCTTCCTCGACGACGACGCCGTCGCCGATGATCGAGCTCATGCCGATCAGCGCGCGGTCACCGACGCTGCCCGAGCTCATGCGCACGTTGTGGCCGATGGTCACGTCGTCGCCGATGACGAGGTCGCCGCGCGCGCGCGACGTCACCATGAACGTGTTGTCCTGCACGTTGGTGCGCGCACCGAGCACGATGCGGCCGTCACCGGCGTCGGCCACGCACGCGAAGTAGATGCTCGCATCGGTTGCGAGCACCACGTTGCCCGCAACGAGCGCCGTCGGCGCGACGAACGCGTCGCCGGTGCGGATCAGCGACGGTGGACTGGTCGAGAGCGTGGTGTCGTCCGATGCCAGGTCGGTCGCCGGCGCGCGCTCCGGGGATGCGGCATTGCGCATCGCGGCGTGCCAGCGCGCGAGCTCGTCGCGCGCGATCGCGCGC
>DATCFA010000484.1:0-5128 GCA_036509805.1 Casimicrobiaceae bacterium | reverse complement strand
CATGCGTGCGCGCGGCGGGAGCCTGCGCGGGATTTGCCGGCATGCTCATTGGAGTGCCTTCGTGCTGCGCACTCCGGTATTCGCTCTGGGGGCGGCCCTTCGTGCTCATGCGCTCGCGCGGCGCGCCTCGTCGCGCAACTCGCGACGCAGGATCTTGCCGACGTTCGACTTGGGCAGCTCGCAGCGGAACTCGATGTCGCGTGGCACTTTGTAGCCTGTCATGTTTTCACGGCAGTAGCGTAGCAGCGCATCCGCCGTCAGCGCAGCATCGCGCTTGACGGCGAACAATTTGACGGCCTCTCCCGACTTCTCGTCGGGCACGCCGACGACCGCGCATTCGAGGATACCCGGGTGCATCGCGACAACCGCCTCGATTTCATTCGGATAGACGTTGAACCCCGACACCAGGATCATGTCCTTCTTGCGGTCGACGATGCGCACATAGCCGCGCTCGTCCATCACGCCGATGTCGCCGCTCGCGAAGAAGCCGTCCGCGGAAATCGCCTTTGCCGTGTCTTCCGGGCGCCGCCAGTAGCCGGCCATCACTTGCGGGCCGCGGATGCAGATCTCGCCGCGCTGGCCGATCGCCACGTCGTTGCCGGCATCGTCGCGCAGCGTGATTTCCGTCGATGGCACCGGCAAGCCGATCGAGCCGTTATACGCCGGCAAGTCGAGCGGGTTGACCGTCGCCGCGGGCGATGTCTCGGTAAGGCCATAGGCCTCCGACAGCGTCGAGCCGGTGACCTCCTTCCACCGCCGCGCGACCGATTCGTGCACCGCCATGGCGCCACCCAGCGTGAACACCAGCGCCGAGAAGTCGAGCTTCGCAAAACCGGGAGCGTCGAGCAGCGCGTTGAAAAGCGTGTTGACGCCGGTGATCGCCGTGAAGCGGTAGCGTGCCATCTCGCGGACCAGGCCGTGGATGTCGCGCGGATTGGGGATCAGCACGTTCTCGCCGCCGAGCGACATGAACACCAGGCAGTTCGCCGTCAGCGAAAAGATGTGATAAAGCGGCAGCGGCGTGATGATCACCTGGCGCGCTTCGGCGCCGAGGAACGGCCGCACCCACGCGCGCGCCTGCAGCAGGTTGGCGACGATGTTGCGATGCAGCAGCATCGCGCCCTTGGCAACTCCCGTGGTGCCGCCGGTGTATTGCAGGAACGCGATGTCCTCGTGTCCGATCGCGACGCGGGTCAGCGCGCGCCGGCGGCCATCGGACAGCGCGTCGCCGAAACGGATGGCGCCCGGCAATGACCACGGCTTGACGATCTTTTTCACGTGACGCAGCACGAGGTCGACGACGATGCCCTTCAGCCCGAGCATTTCGCCGATCGATGTGACGACGACATGGCGGACGGCGGTTTCGCCGATCACCTGCTGCAGCGTGTGCGCGAAGTTCTCGACGACGATGATCACTTCGGCGCCCGAGTCCTCGAGCTGAAAGCAAAGCTCGCGCGGCGTGTACAGCGGGTTGACGTTGACCACCGTATAGCCCGCGCGCAACGTGCCGAACAATGCGACCGGATACTGCAGGATGTTGGGCATCATCAGCGCGACGCGCGCACCCTTCGCGAGGCCGAGCCCCTGCAGCCACGCGCCGAACGCCGCCGATTGCGCATCGAGGTCGCGAAACGAGATCGAGCGGCCCATGCAACTGAACGCGGCGCGTGCCGGATACTTGTCGAACGATTCCTCGACGACGTCGCGCACCGACGCGTACTCGTCGATGTCGATTTCCGCAGGCACGCCGGCGGGATAGCTCGCCACCCAGAACTTGTTCAAGGGCCTCCTCCGTAAGCCGGTGCGCGTCGTGTGGGCCGCGCAACCTGCCACTCCCGCAGCGCGCCTGCCGCCGGCGCGTTTCCCCTTCGCGGGCCGAACAGCGCGCGTTGCTACGCGCGCGCCAGCAGGGTCGACGCGTGCGCGTCGGCATACAGCGGCCCACCGCGGAACGGCGCGAATCCTGCACCGAAAATTGCGCCGGCGTCGACGAGGTCGGCATCGGCGACCACGCCCTCCGCAAGCGCCTTGTGCGCTTCAGCCACCATCGGGTCGATGAGCCGCGCCACCCATCCGGGAGGCACCGCCGCCGCCACCGACTTCTGCGCTTTGCCGTTCACCCAGCGGTAGAACCCGACGTCGGCCTTGCGGCCGAGCTTGCCTTGCGCAACCAGCTCCATCAGCCGCTTCGGCGGCGGTTGCGCGTCGCCGAGCAGCTTGCCGACCGCCACGCAGATGTCGAGGCCCACGGTATCCGCGAGCTCGATCGGCCCCATCGGCATTCCGTAAGCGAGTACCGCCTCGTCGACCGTTTCCGGCGACATCCCCTCGTCGACGGCGCGCATCGCCGCCATCAGATAGGGCGCCAGCACGCGATTGACGAGGAAGCCCGGCGCGCTTTTGACCGGCAACGGCAGCTTGTCGATCTGGCGCACGAAGGCCAGCGCGCGCGGCACCAGCGCGGCCGCCGTCTGCGCGCCGACGACGACTTCGACGAGCATCATCTTCGCCACCGGATTGAAGAAATGCAGTCCGATGAGACGCGACGGATCGGCGAGCGCCAGGGCGATCTCCTCGAGCGGAATGGACGACGTGTTGGTCGCGAGGATCGCGCCGGCGCGCGCCTTTTTTTCCACCGCCGCGAACAGCGCGCGCTTGGCGGCGGCGTCCTCGAAGATCGCCTCGATGATCACGTCGGCGCGTGCGACGCCATCACCGGCGATGTCGGGAATCAGGCGATCGACGGCATCGCGCACGCGCCGCGCGTCGTTCAGGCGCTCGGTGAACAGGCGCGCTGCGCGGCCCATCGCCGGCGCGAGGCGCGCCGCGTCCTGGTCCTGCAGCGTGACGATGAGACCGCGCAGCGCGCACCACGCGGCGATGTCGCCGCCCATCGTGCCCGCACCCACGACGTGCACGTGGCGCGCTTTCGCGCCATCGCCATCATTACCGCCCAGCGATTTGAGGCGCTCCTGCAGCGTGAACACGCGAAGCAGGTTGCCGAAAAAAGGCGCGCCCAAAAGCGCCTGCATCGAGGCGGGATCGTTCGCCGGCGGCGCCAGCGCTTCGCCATCGAAGCGCTCGAACAACGCAAGGATCGTATACGGCGCCGGGCAATGCTCGCGGCGCACGCGACGCGCGACCTTTTTCGCAGCCTGCGAGGCGATGAACCGGCGCACCAGCGGATGCAGCGTCAGCGACAGCGCGAATGGCAGCGCGCGCGGCGGCGGCAGCGTTTTCAGCATGCCGGTCACGGTGTTCTCGACGATCCGCCGAGGCACCGCCTCGTCGACGAGGCCGAGGTTCTGCGCGCGCCGCGCGTCGATGGTCTTGCCGGTGAGCAGCAGGTCCAGCGCGGCCGGCGCGCCGATGAGCCGCGGCAGCCGCTTGATGCCGCCCCAGCCGGGGACGATGCCGAGCATCACTTCCGGCAAACCCATTCGCGTCGACGGATCGTCGACGCCGACGCGATAACGGCAGGTGAGCGCGAGCTCGAGGCCGCCGCCCAGGCAAAAGCCGCTGATCAGCGCCAGCGTCGGATAGGGCACGCGCGCGAGCCGGTCGAACAACTGCGCGCCGCGGCGCACGATTGCGATGCCGTCATCGGGCCCGCGGACGGCGCGGAATTCGTCGATGTCGGCGCCGGCGATGAAGCCGCCCGGCTTGCCGGAGCGGATGACCAGTCCCTTCGGCGGCGCACCATCGAAGAGCGACAGCGCCTCGCCAAGCTCGGCCATCACGTTCGCCGACAGCGTGTTGACCGACGCGCCCTGCCTGTCGAGCGTCAGCGTCGCAATGCCGTCGTCGGCGCGGGTCAGCGTCCAGTGTCCCATCGTCATTCGCCTTGCACGCGCTCGACGAGCATCGCGCCGCCCAAGCCACCGCCGACGCAGATCGCGGCGATGCCGCGCTTGCCGCCGGTGCGCTCGAGCACGTTCAACAGGTGCAGCACGATGCGCGTGCCGGACGCCCCCACCGGGTGGCCGAGCGCGATCGCGCCGCCGTCGACGTTGAGCCGCGATTCGTCGAGCCTCCCCAGCGCGCCCGGCAGGCCGAGCTCGTCGCGGCAATACGCGTCGCTTTGCCATGCGCGCAGGCAGCCCAGCACCTGCGCCGCGAATGCCTCGTTGATTTCCCATGCGTCGAGGTCGTCGAGTCCGAGGTTGTTGCGCACGAGCAGCGGCGTGGCCGCATGCACCGGACCCAATCCCATGATCGCCGGGTCGAGCGCCGCCCACTGGGTGTCGACGATGCGCCCACGCGGCACGAGCTTGTAGCGCTCGACCGCGCGCTGCGACGCGAGCACCAGCCACGCGGCGCCGTCGGTGATCTGCGAGCTGTTGCCGGCGGTGACGTTGCCGTACTTGCGGTCGAAGAACGGCCGCAGCCTGGCGAGGTTTTCCGGCGTCGAATCCTCGCGCACGCCATCATCGGCGGTGTACGCCGTGCCCGCGCTGTCGTAGAGCGGCACGATTTCGCGTGCAAGCGAGCCCGCCTTCTGCGCGGCCAGCAGGCGCGCATGCGAGCGAGCGCTGTAGGCGTCCATTTGCTGGCGCGTGATGCCGAAGCGGAACGCGATGTTCTCGGCGGTCTGCCCCATCATGAGGCCCACGACCGGGTCGGTCAGCCCTTTCATCAGCCCGATCACCGGCGCCAGGAAACCGGGACGGAACTTGGCCACCAGCGCCGCACGCTGGCCGAGCGATTTCGCCGCGTACCACTGCGACAGCCACGCGACCATCGCATCGGAAAACAACAACGGCGCGCGCGACAGCGCGTCGGTGCCACCGGCCAGCACGAGGTCCGAGCGATGCGTGAGCAACTGCGCGATGCCCGAGTCGATCGACTGCATGCCCGACGCGCAGTTGCGCATTACCGTCCAGCCGGGGACCTTGTTGCCGCAGCCCATGCGCAGCGCGGCGACGCGGCCGATGTTTACCTCGTCGGGCGACGGCGCTGCACAACCGAGGATCACCTCGTCGAGCTCGTCGGGCTCGAACGGCATCCGCAACAGCAGCGCGCGACCGGCATCGGTGGCGAGGTCGGACGCCGAGAACGGCCCCGGCCGGTTGCGCGACTTGAGAAACGGCGTGCGCGCGCCGTCGACAATGTAGACCGGCTCCTGCAT
>DATCFA010000483.1:0-2422 GCA_036509805.1 Casimicrobiaceae bacterium | reverse complement strand
AGCGTGTTTGAGCGACGGCCGACATTCTGCCCCGCCGGCTTCGCACAACGGCACGCCACGAAGGCCCCGCTCACTTCCCGCGCAACGCCCGCGCACCCGCGACGTGCTTCGCGTATTGCCACGCGACGCGACCGCTGCGCGAACCCCGGCCCAGCGCGAACTGCAACGCGTCGCGATGCATCGCGTCCAGGTCGCGCGCCGGCGTCTTCACACCCAGCGCGTCCAGCCACTCGGCGACCGCCGCAAGGTAATCGTCCTGCTGGAACGGGTAGAACGAAATCCACAGGCCGAAGCGTTCCGACAGCGAGATCTTTTCCTCCACCGATTCGCCCGGGTGCACTTCGTCACCGACGTGACGCGTTTCCAGGTTCTCGCTCATGTACTCCGGCAGCAGGTGGCGCCGGTTCGACGTTGCGTAGACGACAACGTTGTCGGCGGCACCCGCGATCGAACCGTCCAGCGCCACTTTCAGCGCCTTGTAACCGGCCTCGCCAACGTCGAACGTCAGGTCGTCGCAGAAAATGACGAACCGATGCGCATCGCGCTCGACGCGCTCGACGATGTCCGGCAAGTCGGCGAGATCGGCCTTGTCCACTTCGATGAGGCGCAATCCCTTGCCTGCGTAGCGCGCAAGCATCGCCTTGATCAGCGACGACTTTCCCGTGCCGCGTGAGCCGGTCAACAACACGTTGTTGGCGGGCTGGCGCGCGACGAACTGACGGGTGTTCTGGTCGAGCGCCTGTTTTTGCGCGTCGATCGACACCAGGTGTCCGAGCGGCACGACGTGCGGATGCGCGACGGGCTGCAGCACACCCTGGCCGTGGCGTTTGCGCCAGCGCGCCGCGGTGATCTTCTTCCAGTCGGGATCGGCGACCTTCGGCGGCAGCATCAGCTCGACCCGCGCGAGCACGGCTTCGGCGCGCGCAATCAGTTGCGAAAGTTCTTTCGTCATTGGATTGCGCGCGCCGTAACGGGCACGCGGCTCATGTCCGGTAGTCGGCGTTGATCGACACGTAGTCGTGCGAAAAGTCGCAAGTCCACACGGTGGCGCGCGCGCGACCGCGCCCGAGGTCGACGCGCACGCCGATTTCGGCCTGCTTCATCACCCGCTGGCCGTCCTCTTCGCGATAGGTCGCCGCGCGTCCGCCGCGGTCGACCACCAGTACGTCGTCGAGCCAGAAGGAAACGCTGCGCGTGTCCTGGTCGGCAGCGACCGCGTTGCCGATCGCGCAGATGATGCGGCCCAGATTGGGGTCCGATGCGAAGAATGCGGTCTTCACCAGCGGCGAGTGCGCGATCGCGAATGCGACGCGCCGGCACTCGCCGACGTCCGCACCGTTCTCGACGGCGATGGCGATGAACTTGGTGGCCCCTTCGCCGTCGCGAACGATGGCCTGCGCCAGCGTGACGGCAACGCCTTCGACCGCCACGCGCAGCTTTGCGAGCCGCGGATCGCTCGTGGCTGTGATCGGCGCGATCTTCGCCTGCCCGGTCGCCGCCAGCACGAGGCTGTCGTTGGTCGACGTGTCGCCGTCGACCGTCGCGCCATTGAACGATACGTCGGCGGTCTCGCGCAGCAATTGCGTGAGCACGCCGGCTGCGACCGGCGCGTCGGTGGCCATGAACGACAGCATCGTCGCCATGTCGGGATGGATCATTCCCGCGCCTTTGGCGAAGCCGGTCACCGTCACGTCGACGCCGTCGATCGTCACCTGGCGCGACGCGGCTTTCGGCACGGTGTCGGTGGTCATGATCGCGCGCGCGGCGGCGAACCAGTTGTCGGCAGACAACGCGCGATGCGCGGCCGGCAGCGCAGCGACCAGGCGATCGACCGGAAACGGCTCCATGATGACGCCGGTCGAATACACGAGCACCGCTTCCGCCGGCGCGCCCATCAGCACGGCCGCGGCGGCGCAACTCGCGCGCGCATCAGCGAGCCCGGCGTCGCCGGTGCCGGCATTGGCGTTACCTGCGTTGATGACGAGCGCCCGCATATCGATTTTGCGCGCGTGCTGGCGCGCGAGATGCTCGCGGCAGACGATCACGGGTGCTGCGCAAAAGCGGTTTTGCGTGAACACGCCGGCCGCGACGGTGCCGGGGTCGCACGCAACGAGAACCAAGTCGTCGCGTTCCCAGTTCTTGATGCGCGCGGCGGCGGTTCCCAGACGTACGCCCTTGACGGGGAGCAGCGATTGCGACGTGGGCGGCGAATAGTTGACGGGCACTTGGGACTTCCTCGAGGGCGCCAACGATTGTCGCATGCCGGGCGTCGCGCGCTGCCGCGCGATTCGACAAGCTCGCGCACGCCGTTCGCGTGATACTGTAGCGTTCGTCATCCGGAACACCGCAGCAACACGCGAATCGCCCAACGATGCTGATTCCAATCATCCTGTCCGGCGGCGCCGGCACCCGACTGTGGCCG
>DATCFA010000482.1:0-6977 GCA_036509805.1 Casimicrobiaceae bacterium | reverse complement strand
GGCGTCGGTCGAAAAGCCGGTTTTGCCTTTACAAACAGGGGGGGAGCGGGCATCATCGTCGACGTGACGCTTTATGCAATTGGAATGGAACGTGTTTCCGCGCAGGTCTTCGGCACGTTGATTGCTTCAAACTGGGGCTGAACGACAATTTCTTAAGAAAAGGCTCGCACCCCGTCAATGGCCACACATGCAACAACCCGCAACATCAGCGGCCTCGCGCGTGCGCTCGCGCAGGCAGGCGTCATGTCGGAATACGACGCTGAAGCAATGCAGCTCCAGTCGCAGCAGGCCGGGATAACGTTCGTCGAGCAACTGCTGAACAGCAAGCGGATCAATGCGCAGCAACTCGCGCTGTTCGGATCGCGCGCATTCGGCGTGCCGCTGCTCGACCTGGCGGCGTTCGACCACGACCTCATCCAGAAGGAATTCTTCGACGCCAAGATCAGCCAGTCGCGGCGCGTGCTGCCGCTGCACAAGCGCGGCAACCGTTTGTTCGTGGCGACGTCCGACCCTGCGAACCTGCAGGCGCTGGAAGAAATGCGCTTCAAGACGAATCTCGTCGTCGACCCGGTGGTGGTCGAGGACGACAAGCTGATGCAGGCGATCCACAAGCTTCTCGAAACCAGCGGATCGACGCTGCGCGACATGTCGACGGGGCTGGAGGACATCGAGGTCTCGGTCACCGATGGCAGCTCGTCGATGTCCGACGAGGAGTCGCAGGACGTCGAGGACGCGCCGGTCGTCAAGTACATCCAGAAGATCCTGCTCGACGCGATCAGCCAGGGCGCGTCCGACGTGCATTTCGAGCCGTACGAGCGCTACTACCGGATCCGCTACCGGATCGACGGCATCCTGTCCGAGGTGGCGCAGCCGCCGCTCGCCATCAAGGACAAGACCGCGTCGCGGATCAAGGTCATCAGCAAGCTCGACATCTCCGAAAAGCGCGTGCCGCAGGACGGGCGGATGAAGATCGTGCTGTCGAAGAACAAGTCGATCGACTTCCGCGTGTCGTCGATGCCGACGCTGTTCGGCGAGAAGATCGTGCTGCGGATCCTCGACTCGTCGGGCATCAAGCTCGGCATCGAGGCGCTGGGCTACGAGCCCGACCAGCAGGCGGCGCTGATGCACGCCATCAAGCGTCCGTACGGGATGATCCTGGTCACCGGTCCGACAGGCTCCGGCAAGACGGTGTCGCTCTACACCTGCCTCAACATCCTCAACCAACCGGGCGTCAACATCTCCACTGCCGAGGACCCGGCCGAAATCCAGTTGCCCGGCGTCAACCAGGTCAACGTCAACGACAAGGCGGGCATGACGTTCGCCGTGGCGCTGAAGGCATTCCTGCGGCAGGACCCGGACATCGTGATGGTCGGCGAAATCCGCGACCTCGAAACGGCCGACATCGCGATCAAGGCGGCGCAGACGGGCCACCTGGTGCTGTCGACCTTGCACACCAACGACGCGCCGACGACGCTGACGCGCCTGCAGAACATGGGCGTGGCGCCGTTCAACATCGCATCGTCGGTCATCCTGATCACCGCGCAGCGACTCGCGCGCAAGCTGTGCACGCACTGCAAGAAGCCCGAAGACATTCCGCCCGAGGCGCTGCTGCGCGCGGGATTCAAGGAAGAAGACCTCGACGGCTCGTGGCAGGCCTACGGCCCGGGCGGTTGCGACAACTGCAAGGACTCGGGCTACAAGGGCCGTATCGGCATCTACGAAGTGATGACCATCAGCGATGACATGCGCCAGGTGATCATGCTCAACGGCGGCGCGATCGAAATCGAAGCGCAGGCGCAAAAAGAAGGCATTCGCAATCTCCGCCAGTCGGGCCTGTTGAAGGTCAAGGCGGGTCTCACATCCCTCGAGGAAATCGAGGCCACCACGAACGAGTAGTCGCAGGCCGAAGGCAACATGCGCGAGGAAACATCATGGCAACCGCAACCGCCGCCGCACGCAAGGACGTCAAGGAGTACACATACCTGTGGGAGGGAATGGACCGCAACAACCGCCAGGTGCGCGGCGAGTTGCGTGCCGCGTCGGAGACGGTGGTCACGACCAACCTGCGCCGTCAGGGCGTGCGCATCACCAAGATCAAGCGGCAGACGTTCCGCGGCGGCCGCAAGGTCAGCGACAAGGACATCGCATTCTTCACGCGCCAGTTGGCGACGATGCTCAAGTCCGGCGTGCCGCTGCTGCAGTCCTTCGAGATCGTCGCGCGCGGGCACAGCAACCCGCGCTTTTCGCGGCTGATGATGGACATCAAGAACAAGGTCGAGGCCGGCTCGAGCCTGTCGGCGGCATTCCGCGAGCATCCGGCCCAATTCGACAGCCTCTACTGCAACCTGGTCGCCGCCGGTGAAACCGCCGGTATCCTCGACAGCATCCTCGACCGTCTGGCGATCTACAAGGAAAAGATCCTCGCAATCAAGAGCAAGATCAAGTCCGCGCTGTTCTATCCGATCTCGGTGATCACCGTGGCCATCGTCGTCGTCTGCGTGATCATGATCTGGGTGATTCCGGCGTTCAAGTCGGTGTTCACGAGCTTCGGCGCCGACCTGCCCGCGCCGACGCTGATCGTGATGGCGATGTCCGACTTCTTCGTCGCCTATTGGTGGGCGCTGTTCATCATCGTCGCGGGCGCCATTTCCGGCTTCACGTTCCTGTTCAAGCGCTCGCCGACGTTCCGCCTCGGCTACGACCGCATCATCCTCAAGGCACCGGTGATCGGCGCGATCATCGAAAAGGCGACGATCGCGCGCTGGACGCGCACGCTGTCGACGATGTTCGCCGCCGGCGTTCCGCTGGTCGAATCGCTCGACGCCGTCGGCGGCGCATCGGGCAACGCGCTGTATGCGGCGGGGACGAAGAAAATCCAGACCGATGTCAGCACCGGCACCAGCCTCACCAACGCGATGATGAACACCAAGCTGTTCCCCAACATGGTGCTGCAGATGACGCAAATCGGCGAGGAATCAGGCTCGCTGGACGGCATGCTGGGCAAGGTCGCCGACTTCTACGAGCGCGAAGTCGACGATGCCGTCGGCGCACTGTCGAGCCTGCTCGAGCCGATCATCATCGTGTTCCTGGGGGTGGTCATCGGTGGCCTCGTGGTGGCGATGTACCTGCCGATCTTCAAGTTGGGTGAGGTGATCTGACGCACGACGCGCGCGGGGAACGCGATGTCCGCGTTCCCCGCGCGTCGCGGTGGTGGCGATACCTCCGGCGCGCGTGACGCGCCCTTTTTTTCACGCGAGACCGACCGTCGAGTGACCGATGCCTGCACTGCTGACTGACCCGTACGCGGCGACCATCGCCGCGCTGATCGTCGGCCTGTGCGTCGGCAGCTTCCTCAACGTCGTCATTCACCGGCTGCCGAAGATGCTCGAGCGCGGCTGGCAGGAGCAATGCGCGGAACAGCGCGGCGAAACGCTCGCGGCAGCGCCGCCTTACAACCTGTGGGTACCGCGTTCGGCATGTCCCGGATGCGGCCACCGGATCGGCGCGCTGGAGAACATCCCCGTCGTCTCGTGGCTCGCGCTGCGCGGCAAATGCAGCGCGTGCAAGACTGCCATTTCCGCGCGTTATCCGCTGGTCGAGCTCGCAGGCGGCGTGCTCGCCGCTTTCGCCATCTGGCATTTCGGTGCGAATGCCGCTGGCGCGGCTGCGTGCGTATTCCTGTGGATGCTCATCGCGCTGACGTTCATCGACGCGGACACGATGTTCCTGCCTGACGACCTGACGCTCCCGCTCTTGTGGGCGGGATTGCTGGTCAACGTGTGGGGATTGTTCGTGCCGCTCACCGACGCGGTCCTCGGCGCCATCGCAGGCTACCTCGCGTTGTGGTCGGTTTACTGGTTGTTCAAGCTGATCCGCGGCAAGGAGGGCATGGGCTACGGCGACTTCAAGCTGCTGGCGGCGCTGGGTGCATGGCTCGGCTGGAAGATGCTGCCGCTGATCATCCTGATGTCGTCGCTGGTCGGCGCCGCGATCGGGCTCGCACTGATCGTGTTTCGCGGCCGCGACTCGCAGATGCAGTTGCCTTTCGGACCTTATCTCGCGATTGCCGGCGCGATCGCGCTGTTCGCCGGGCCGACGCTGGTCGGCATCTGGCTGCACTGAACGCGCGATGACGCGGCTGATCGGCCTCACCGGCGGCATCGGCAGCGGCAAATCGTCGGTCGCCGAAGCGTTTCGCGCACGCGGCATCGACGTGATCGACGCCGACGAGGTCGCGCACACGCTGTCGACACCCGGTAACGACGGCTATCGCGCGCTGGTCGACGCGTTCGGCAATTCGGTGCTCGACGCCGACCGGCACCTCGATCGCGCGAAGATGCGCGCACGGGCGTTTTCCGACCCGTCGTTTCGCGCGCAGCTCGAAGGCCTGCTGCACCCGCTGATCGCCGCGCACATCGCAGAGGCTATCGCGCGCTGGCGCGGCGTCTACGGCGTCATTGTCGCGCCGCTGCTGCTCGAGCGCGGCAACCTGATGCACGGCATCGACCGCGTGCTGATTGTCGATTGCCCGGAGGACGAGCAGGTCCGCCGCACAGTGCGCCGCAGCGGCGTTGCCGAGGGCGAAGTACGCGCGATCATGGCGACGCAGCTTTCCCGCGCGGCGCGACTCGCCCGTGCCGACGACGTGATCGACAACAGTGGTGCGCATGCGGCCATCGCCGGCCGCGTCGCCGAGCTCGACGACTTCTATCGCGCAATGGCAACAACGAATGCGTGAAAGGCGCGCCGATTGCGGCACAATGCCGGATGGATTGACGCCAGGCGAACGATGATCCGCTACGAACATCCGCTGAACGAGCGCATCCGCACGCTGATGCGGCTGGAGGACCTGTTCGGGCGCGCACGCTTTTTCGCGTCCGCCGACGATCCGCGCGAGCACCATGCGGCGCTGACGGCGATGTTCGAGATCACCGAGGTCGCCGGCCGCGCCGACTTGAAGACCGACGTCCTGCAGGAGCTCGAGCGCCAGAAGCAGCTATTGCAGCCACTGCGCGAAAATCCGCACATCGAGACGCATGCGCTCAACGTGCTGCTCGAGGAAATCGAGAAAGTCAGCGGCCGCCTGCACGCGCAGACCGGCAAGGTTGGCCAGCACCTGCGCGACAACGAATGGCTGATGGCGATCAAGCAGCGCAGCGTCATTCCCGGCGGCGTCTGCGAGTTCGACCTGCCCGCCTACCACTTCTGGCTGCACCGCGATGCCGACGGCCGTCGCCGCGACCTGGCCGAATGGCTGGCGCCGTTCGAGCCGCTGGGCGCAGGGCTCGCGATCATCCTGCGCCTGTTGCGCGAGCACGGCCGCACGGGCAAGCACACGGCACAGCGCGGCGTATTCCAGTTGATGCTGACAACGCACAAGATCGCGCAACTGCTGCGATTGACGGTCGCAAGCGAGATCCCCTGCGTGCCCGAGATCAGCGCCAACAAGTACGCGCTCAACGTACGCTTTCTCGCCGTCGGCGGCACCGATCGCGGCGCGGTCTACGATCGCGACGTCGAGTTCGAGATGATGTTCTGCAACTTGTGAAGAGCAAGCCTCCGATGTCGCTAAGGAAAAGTCTGAACAAGTCGCTTTTTTTGGTCTGATAGCTGGACGCTGACAAGCGAGGTGCGGGATGAGCCGCGCTTCGACGACAAGATCAAATGTTCTTGCGCCTAGCCTTGTCGTACTTGAGCGCCTCGACGGTCTTGCCTGCAGATGATCCCGGAGATTTCTTTGCCATGTCAGGCTTCGTTTTCCTGCATGCTTTCGCCGGTCAGAATTCCGTATAGAGGCAGATTGACGTAATAGTTGGAGCGACCGATTTTCTGTTTGTGCAGAAAGCCGGTCGCGGTCAGGGCATCCAGGTACTTTGTCGCCGTGAGACGCGAGACCTTGAGATCTCGCTGGATGAACTCGATCTTGGTATAGGGATGCGAGAACAAGTTGTTGATGAGGTCCTGGCTGTAGAAACGATGTTGTTCGCGGATGCGGTGCTTGTAGTCGAACAGCGCCGTTCGGATGCCTTTGATCGCGTCGATGCCTTCGGCCGCAGTTCGCTCCACGGCGCTCAGCATGTAGACGACCCATTCCTCCCAAGCGTCGCCTTCGCGAACGGCCTGCAGCAGACGGTAGTAGTCCGACTTGGTGCGCACGATCTGGCGACTGAGATAAAGCACTGGGACATCGAGCAAGCCTTCCTTCACCAGATAGAGCACGTTGACGATGCGGCCCGTGCGGCCGTTGCCGTCGTAAAAGGGATGGATGCTTTCGAACTGGTGATGAATCAACGCCATCTTGATCAAAGGATCGGCATCGAACAGCGCGTCATCGTTGATGAAGCGCTCGAGGTCGCCCATGAGCGTCACGATGGTCGCGGCATCCTGTGGGGGCGTATACACCGTGCGTCCATCAGTTGCTTTCAATGCAGTGCCCGGCAGTTTGCGAAAGCCGGCGTTGTTCCGCTCGAGCTCGGATTGGATGCGCTGGATGTGGTTGCACGTCAGCAGGTCGTCGGCGCGTACCACTTTAAAGGCGACCTGCAGGGCTTGGCGGTAGCGCGCCACTTCCTTGGTGGCAGCACTGCCGGCCAAATCGGGGAATGCAGCATCGCGGAACAGCTCGTCATGGGTTGGTGACGATGTTCTCGATGGCGGAGCTGTCCTTGGCTTCCTGCAGACCCAAGATGCTGATCAGGATGCCTTGGTTGGGCATGGACGCTGCCACGCCCTTGAACTCGGCGAGCTGACGGCTGGCCGCCGATAGCCGTTTAAGGATATCCGGGCGGTCGAAGCGGGCCGCGTGTAGGTCGGTCAGGGGCCGGATTTCAGTCGTTTCTATGCATGCGGCTAACGACGTGTATAGGTTTGTGCCGATTTATATACAAGTCTCCGGCACGTGTAAAGCCCTGGGCCGCCAACCAAGATCAAGGCCGGACCGCCTTCTCGATCATGTCGCTAAAGGCGCCCTCGATCTT
>DATCFA010000481.1:0-4235 GCA_036509805.1 Casimicrobiaceae bacterium | reverse complement strand
TTAAAGCGCGATTTTAACATGCGGCACGAAGCGCGCTCGTCAGTCGCCGCGTGCGATCAGCGCGCGGTCGCGCCCGCTGTCCTTTGCCAGATAGAGCGCGCGGTCGGCCGCCGAAATGAGGTCGGCCAGCGTCTGTCCATGCTGCGGAAACACGGCGATGCCCGCCGAAAACGTGAACCCCGTCAGCGATTGGCCCGCCCACTCGACGACCATGTCGCGCAGGCGGTCGGCGAGCGTGGTCATCGCCACCATCGCGCCGTCGCCGTCGGTATCGGGCAGCACGACGCAGAACTCCTCGCCCCCGTAGCGGCAGACGACATCCGAAGGGCGCAACGCGAGCGAGAACAGCCGCCCGATCTGCATCAGCACCTTGTCTCCGGCGAGATGGCCATGCACGTCGTTGACGTGCTTGAAGCGGTCGAGGTCGAGCAGCGCGACAGCGAGCGCGCTCGCGCGGCGCGCGGTGCCCGACAGCAGCGCGGGAACCACGGAGTCGAGGTAGCGCCGGTTGAAGAGCTGCGTCAGCGGATCGTGCACCGCTTCGCTGGCCAGCCGCGATTGTAGTTCCTCGACTTCGCGCATCTTGCGTGACAGCTCGTTATTGAGCCGCTCGAGCTGGCGGTTGAGCGCCTCGCTTTCGCGCCGCTGGCGCTCGGCGCGGTCGCGCTCCGCGCGCGCATGGCGCAGCTCGTGGTCGAACTTCAGGAGGTCGTACTTGACGCTCGCGCGATTGGACAGGCGCTCCGTCGTGTGCACGAACAGGCGGCGGTGGTGCGCGTACGCGGCTTCGAACAGGCCGAGCTCCGCGTTGCGCTCGGCGGCGAGCGCATGCGCCTTGCACAGCGTGGGCAGGTGCTTGACACGGGTGGCGGCGTCGATTGCGCGCTCCAGCACCGGCAGCGGCGCCGCGCTGTTGTCGCGCGCGACCGCGAGCACTGCGTCGGCCCAGCGGAAATTCACTTCGTTGAAGCCGCCCGGATACGCTTCCCAGATCCTGCGTGCGAGCTCGGCCGCCTGCCCGGCGTCGTCGAAGCGCTTGTGGAATGCGTAGACCTCGGCGGCGATCGCGCAATAGTGATTCTGCGCGGCGCGTGCCTCGTGCAGGTTCACGTCGCCCAGCATCGTCTCGACGGTTGCCAGCGCCGCCGGATAGTCGGACAGTCCCTGCAGCGACTCGGCGAGGTTCGAGCGCGCGAACAGGATGAGCTGCGGATTGTTGAAGCGCGACTGGATTTCCAGCGCATCCTGCGCGAGCTCACGCGCGGGCGCGTAGTCGCCGATCGTCACCAGCGCGGCCGCGAGATTCGACATCACCGTCGGCAGCTGCGGCGACAGGTCGACCGCGCGCAGCGTCTCCAGCGCCTGGTAGAAGTAGCGGATGGCCTCGTCGATCTGGTCGGTGTAATAGTAGGTGGCGCCCAGCGCATTGAGCAGCCAGAAACGGTCTTCCGGCGGCAACAGCGCCATCGCCTCGTCGCGGATGGCCAGCAGGCGAGCGCGCCCCGGCAGCGGCGCCTGCTGGACGATCAACAATCGCGCACTGCCGATTTCGGCAAGCAATTGTCCGCGGCGGTCGCCTGCGCCGACGAAGTGCTTTTCGGCGCGCACGATTCCCGACGCGGCTTCGAACGGCTGCGACGAGAAATACAGATGGTTGAACGCAAGCGTCAATTCCGCCCAACCGCGCATCCGCTCGGCCGTCGCGGCATCGGCGAGCGTCGCGCGCGCCATTTCGACGCCACGCTGCGGATCGCGGAAATGCTGCTCCCAAAGCTCGATGCCCGGATCAGTCAGGCGAGCGGCGACAGCGAGCGGAAACGGTGCAGCGGGCATCGAAGGACGACCGGTCGAAAGTGGGCTATAGCGATGGTAGCGCGTGGCGGCGCGCTTCCCAAGGATTTGGCGAACTGTGGGCTACATACGGGACGGCCGCGCACGCCGGCAGGCAACGTTCGCCTGGCCCCGGCCGACGTAAAATGCGACGTGCCGCCCGCCCCGGAACCAACACCGCCCACCGGTTCGCTCGACGTGGTCGTGTGGGGGACCACCACGCGGGGCAAGCCGTTTCGCCCGAGCGACTGGGCCGAGCGCTTGGCCGGCCTCACGTCGGCATTCGGCACCGACCAGAAGCTCGTCTACTCGCCGTTGGTGTGTCCTGCCAGCGTGCGCGGCGCGCAGGCGCTGATCATCTCGCACACGCTGGCGCAAGTCGCGCCGCGCTTCTACCAGTTCCTGCTCAATTTCGCACGCGACAACGAGTTGACGCTCGCGTATGTCGATGGTGCGATCGAGGATCCGCAGCGGCTACTGCCGCCGGGAATGGATGCGGGCGGCGGCGAGCCGCGCGAGCCGGTGTAAAAGAAAAGCGCCTCGCAGGCGCCATTGCTTCCCGACCTGCCATCGCCGCGGTTCACGCTGTTGCAGGCCGCCGTTGTGTTGCCAGCCGCCGTGCAGCGCTCGGCGCAGCGTCGGTCAGTGCAGCGTCTTGATCGCCTGCGCGAGCCGCGACTTGGTGCGCGACGCGAGATTCTTGTGGACGATGCGCTTGTCGGCGATGCGATCGATCGCCGACTGCGATTGCTGCAACTGCTGCGTTGCGGCAGCCTTGTCGCCGGTGGCGATGGCCTTCTTCACCTTCTTGACAGCGGTGCGCAGCTCCGACTTGAGGCTTGCGTTGCGTTGGCGCGTCGCTTCTGCCTGCCGGGCGCGCTTCTTGGCTTGCGCCGAATTGGCCATGACGTGGTGTTCCTTGTGCAGTACCGGCAATGAAGTTGCCGGTGTAAATATTCGGAAAGACTTGGGATACTATCCGATTTTGCCAATCCGCGCAATACGTTAGCGTCGCGCAAGCGCCCTGGCGCGCGCCGCCGCGACACCCGCCGTGAATCTCCTCCGCGTAGTCACCACCGTCAGTGGCATGACGCTCCTGTCGCGTGTCACCGGCCTTGCGCGCGAAAGCATCAAGGCAACGGCGTTCGGCGCCGGGCCCGCGATGGACGCGTTCGAGGCCGCGTTCCGCCTGCCCAACCTGTTGCGGCGCCTGTTCGCCGAAGGCGCGTTCAGCCAGGCTTTCGTCCCCATCCTCGCCGAGTACCACCGCCGCCGCGGCGAAGAGGCGACACGCGGCCTCGTTGCGCGTGTCGCCGGACTGCTCGCGCTGATCCTGTTCGTCGTGTCGGTGGCTGGCGTGCTCGCCGCACCCTGGCTCGTCTACGTGCTGGCCAGCGGCTTTGCGAAGACGCCCGGGAAGGTCGAGCTGACGGCGCAAATGATCCGCATCATGTTTCCGTACATCCTGTTCATTTCGCTCACGTCGCTGGCTGCCGGCGTGCTGAACGTCTACCGGCGCTTCGCCGTGCCCGCGTTCACGCCGGTGCTGCTCAACCTCGCGGTCGTCGGCGCGGCGATTTTCGCCGCACCCTATTTCGATCCGCCGGTCGTCGCGCTCGCGTGGGGTGTGGTCGTCGGTGGTGTCGCGCAGCTCGTGTTCCTGCTGCGCCCCCTTGCGAAAATCGCGATGCTGGCGCGACCGCAGATCGACTGGCGCGACGCCGGTGTGCGCCGCGTGCTGCGCGCGATGGGCCCCGCGGTGATCGGCGTGTCCGCCGCGCAGATTTCTGCGCTGATCAACACGCAGTTCGCCGCGTGGCTCGGCGACGGCCGCATTTCATGGATCACCTACGCCGACCGGCTGATGGAATTCCCCAGCGCGCTGCTCGGCGTGGCGCTCGGCACCGTGCTGCTGCCGTCGCTCGCCAAGCATCACAGCGACGCCAATCCCGGCGAATACTCGGCGCTGCTCGATTGGGGGCTGCGCCTCGCGCTGCTGCTCGCGCTGCCGGCCGCGGTCGCGCTGTGGCTGCTCGCGCTGCCGATGATCAGCACGCTCTACGAGTACGGCAAGTTCTCGGTCAACGACGCGCTGCAGACGCGCGATGCATTGCTCGGCTACAGCGTCGGCCTGCCGGGGATCATCCTTATCAAGATTCTCGCGCCGGGATTCTACGCACGCCAGATGCTACGCACGCCGGTCAAGGTCGCGTTCGTCACCGTGTTCATCACGCAGGCCATCGCGCTGACACTGATGTGGCGCATCGGGCAGGCCGGGTTGACGCTCGCCACCAGCATCGGTGCGACCTTCAACGCGACGACGCTGTTCGTGCTGCTCACGCGTCGCAAGTTCTACGCGCCACAGCCCGGATGGCCGCTGTTCGCCGGCAAGCTGCTGCTGGCGT
>DATCFA010000480.1:0-4199 GCA_036509805.1 Casimicrobiaceae bacterium | reverse complement strand
AGGCATCTACGGCGAATCCGGCCATCCGGATGCGCCGCGACGCGCACGCAGCCGCTGCCACGGCACACGCGTCGCGCGCCTCGCGCCGCGGCCGCATCGGCCGGTGCGCGCGACGTGAACCGCGAGCCGCCGCCGTTACTGGCCGACGATCTGCGGCTTCAGCGAGCCGAGCGTGCCCAGCAACTCGCCCTGCTCCTTTGCAGGCACATTGAACTTGTCGAGCGAGCGTTTCAGGTCCTCCACCAGCGCGTTGAACTGCGCGTCGCTGATGCTCATCCCCGCGTGCGTGGTCTTCATGTCGCGGCCCTCGTAGACGCAGGGGCCGCCGCTGGCCTGGCAGATCTGCTCGACCAGCAGATGCTTCAACCGCGGAATGTCCGTATGCGCGAAGAACGCGTTGATCCTGGTGTCGGCGGCGACGTTGCCGACGAAGTCGTCGACCACCGCAGTGATCGCCGGCTGGCCGCCCAGGCGCTCGTATAGCGACTTCGATGGCATCGACCCCATGCCGTGCATCGACATCGACTGGCACGCGCACAACAGCAGCGCGCACGTCCCGGCCGCCAGCCACGCCCGCGCGTGTCCTGCCAACAAACGAATAGCCATGGCGAATTCCTTGCAAATGCAGCCTTGAGCGGCTGCGACAGGCATCTACGGCGAATCCGGCCATCCGGATGCGCCGGGTGGGGCGCGTTGGCGTGCTACCGTAGGATTTTTTGCGGGCTCCGCGCGACACGCCGGGAATCCACGCATGCAGAGCGAGCCCCACAAGCCAATTCCGGCCCCAACCCCGGTGCCCGACGGTGACGGCGCGCCGCCGTCAGCGCAACGCGCCCGATTTGCGCAGACGGTGAAAGCGGTGCTGTGGGGCTTTATCGGCATCCGCAAGCGGCGCGACCTCGAGCGCGATGCCGTGACGATCAAACCGCTGCACCTGGTCGTGATCGTCATTGTGCTGGTGGCGCTGCTCGTCGCCGGCCTGGTGACGCTGGTGCGCTTCATCACGCACTGAAGCGCGCGCGGCGCGCGTTCAGCCCACCTCGGCCAGCGCGTCCGCCGCCGCGACCAGCTCGGCGTCGGTGGTCAGCAGGTCCGGACACAATCGCAGGTACGCGCCGCGTGCGTCGACGGCGATCCGCCGCGCGGCCAGCGCCTTGGCCCATTGTGCGGCCCGTGCGTCGCGAACGACGACGAACGCGCCGCGATCGTCGCCGCCGCCGGCTGCGCCGATGCCATGCGTGGCCAGCAACGCGACCAGCCGCCGCTGCAGCTTCCGCGAGTGCGCACGCACGCGCGTCACACCCAGCGCCAGCAGCAGTTGCTGTCCGGCGCGCGCCTGATAGTACGTGAGCACGGGCGGCGTCGACTCCAGCCAGCGGTCGCCGCCGTCCGCCAGCCGCGGCGAATCCGGACTGTCGAACGCCATCGGCGCAGCCTTGGCGAACCAGCCGATGTCCAGCGTCGTCACCTGCGCGGCCAGGTGCGCGGGCGCGACATAGAGGAAGCCCGCGCCGGGTCCGCCGCGCAGGTACTTGTAGCTACCGCCCACCGCATAGTCGACGCCAATTGACCCGACGTCGACGTCGAACACGCCCAGCGAATGGTAGACGTCGAGCAGCAGCAGCGCGCCGGTGGCATGCGCGGCGGCGACGATCGCCGGCACGCCGTCGAGCCGCTGGCCGCTGGCGAACAGCACGTCGCTGACGACGACCAGATCGCAGCCGCGGCCAATGGCAGCGACCAGGTCCTCGGTTGCGAATCGTCCGTCGCCGCGCGCGGCCACCCAGTCGACGCGCACACGTCCACGCCGCGCGTATTCGCGCAGGATCACGTCCAGCGAATCGAATTCACCGGTCGTCGCGACGACGCGAACCGGATCGTCGAACGTGTTGAGCACGGCGCGCAGCCCCTGGCCGGCGCTGGTCTTGGGCACCACGCAATCGACGCGCGGCGCGTGCATCAATTGCGCCAGCCGCTCGCGATGCGCGTGCTGCGCCGCCTGCCATGCATCCCATGCGCCGCCCATCGCCGCGTACCACGCGTCGAGCCCTTCCAGCATGTCCTGCGCGGTGGCGTCGAGCGGTCGCCCCAGCGAATGGTTCGCAAGATGGACGGTGCCGGCGGTTTGCGCGCGATGGCGCGAAAACAGCGGCGCGATGTGGCGCTGCAGCCCCGTCTCGTCCAGCGCGCCCGCCCCCAGCGCGGCGACGGCGCGCGCGAGCGTCGGATCGGCGTCGCCGCGCGTCACGGCGCCGCGGGCGCCGGCGTGCCGATCAGCGCGCGCACGTCGATGAGCTCGGGAAAGAACGTGGCGTCGAGCGCGCTGCGCAGGTAGCCGACGCCGGACGACCCGCCGGTGCCGCGCTTGCTGCCGATGATCCGCTCGACGGTCTTCATGTGCCGGAAGCGCCACAACTGGAAGCTCTCCTCGACATCGACGAGCTTTTCGCACATGTCGTAGGCATCCCACCATTGGGCAGGGTCGCCATAGATGACGGCGAACACGCGGGTCAGCGCGCTGTTGCGCACATGCGGCTGCGTGAGATCGCGCGCGAGACATTCGGGCGGCACCGGCAGCCCTCGCCGCGCGAGATGGCGGATGAACTCGTCATACAGCGAAGGCGCCTGCAACAGCGCCTGCAGAGCAGCGTGCACGTCGGCGTCGTGGCGGAACACGTCGAGCATCGCCGCATTCTTGTTGCCGAGCAGGAACTCGATCGCGCGATATTGCGCCGACTGGAACCCCGACGAGCTCGCGAGCGCCGGGCGCAATGCATCATATTCGGACGGTGTCAGCGTTCCCAGCACCGCCCACTGCTCGAAGAGCTGGCGCTGGATCTGCTTGACCCGCGCGAGGATCTTGACGCTCGGGGACAGGCGATCCGCCTTGATGTGCGCGATCGCCGCCTTGAGCTCGTGGATCAGCAGCTTCATCCACAGTTCCGACGTCTGGTGCTGGATGATGAACAGCATTTCGTCGTGCTGCGGCGCGCCTTGCGCGTCGACCGAGCGCGGCTGCTGCGCCGACAGCAGGCGATCGAGGCGCAGGTATTCGCCGTAGGTGAGTTGTCCCGCGAGGTCGGTGACGATGCCGGGTTCGAGCGGTCGCGAGGTCATGGTGGGCAGCGCAGCGCCGGGTGTCCGAGCGGGTGTCCGAGCGGGTGTCCGAGTATAGACCGCAGGTTGCGCTTCACGGCTTCGACCGCGGTGACCGGGATGCGATGGTGCGCTGCGCGGCGCTACGTCCCGCTGTTTGCTACCATCCGCGGCGATGCGCTCTGCACGGTCGCCCTGCCTGCTGTTGATGCTCGCCACAGCGTTCGCCGCCGGTGGCTGCGCCGACACGCGCGTGCCGCAGCGCACGCTGGCGCTCGCCGACTGTCACCTGCCGAAGCTCGCGCAAACGCTTTCCTGCGGCTCGCTCGAAGTGCCGGAAAACCGCGCGCGGCCGGGCGGGCGCAGCATCACGCTGTCGATCGTCGTGCTGCCGGCGAACACGCTGTCGCCGAAGACCGATCCGCTGTTCGTGCTCGCCGGCGGGCCCGGGCAAGCGGCATCGTCGATCGCCGACTTCGCAGCGACGCTGTCCGACGTACGCACGACGCGCGACATCGTGCTGGTCGACCAGCGCGGCACGGGCCGCTCGTCGCCGCTCGACTGCGCGGCTTTCAAGCCCGGCGCCGACCTTGCGACGGCGCTCGAAACCGATCCGCGGCCAAGGGCGCGCGCGTGCGCCGCCGAACTCGCGGCGCGCGGCGTCGACCTCGCGCAATACACGACGGACGCGTACATCGCCGACCTCGAGGACGTGCGCCGCGCGCTCGCCTATCCGCGGATCAACCTGTGGGGCGGCAGCTACGGCACGCGCGTCGCGCAGGAATACGTGCGGCGGCACCGCGACGTGATCCGCAGCGTCGTGCTCGACGGCGTGGCGCCGCCGCGGATGATCGTCACGCTCGACGTGTGGCCGACGCGCGAGCGCGCAATCGACGACGCCATGGCCGCGTGCATGCGTTCTCCCGCCTGCCATGCGGCGCACCCGGCGATCGCCGGCGCGCTGGCGGACCTCGCGGCAACGCTCGGGCCCGATGGCCGCGACGTCACGCTGGCGTCACCGCGCACCGGCGAGTCGCGTACCGTGCACATGACATTCGATGCGCTGCTGGCTGCGCTGCAGCCGGCGGTCTACCAGCCGGAAA
>DATCFA010000479.1:0-4384 GCA_036509805.1 Casimicrobiaceae bacterium | reverse complement strand
CGGCCACGCTGTCGCGGATCACCGCCGGGCCGGCGACCATCGTGCACGCCGCCAGCGTCGCGCGCGCGCCCTTGGAGAGGTCGGTCATCGCGTCGAAATCGGCGGCATAACGCTGGTGGACCCAGCGCGACACCTGCCTGGCGCGAAACGGCTTTTCGCCGGCCGCCTCGATGCACGCCGCCAATCCGGCGGGATCGAGGTCCAGCAGGTTGACAGGCGATTGCGCGGCGTCAGGCATCGGGGTGTGGGGAAGCGGGCGCGTCAGCGCGAAAAAACGTCGAGCGCGGGAAAGAAGTACGCGATTTCGGCACGCGCCGTCTCGGTGGCGTCGGAACCGTGCACGGCATTGGCGTCGATCGAGTCGGCGAAGTCGGCGCGGATGCTGCCGGCGGCCGCCTTGCGCGGGTCGGTGGCGCCCATCAATTCGCGATTCCTGGCGATGGCGTCACCGCCTTCCAGCACCTGGATCATCACCGGCCCTGAAATCATGAAATCGCACAGGTCGCGGAAAAACGGCCGTTCCCGGTGAACTGCATAAAATCCCTCGGCATCGGCGCGCGACAGCTGGGTCATCCGTGCAGCGACGATCTTGAGGCCCGCCTTCTCGAAGCGGCTGTAGATTTCACCGATGACATTCTTGCTCACCGCGTCGGGTTTGATGATCGAAAGCGTACGTTCTACCGCCATTTCTCGGACTCCGTGGAATAAATCGTAGAAAATTCAACATTATACCAGCATTTATCCGGTTCGCAGCGAGGTGGACGCGAGCGCGCAGCGTCCTTTCGTCCGCGCAGATTCGGGGAGGACCGGCCGCGCCGCGTCGCCGGCAGTCCTGGAGTCAGATCGCGAAAAGCGCGACGATTCCCGCCAGCAGGCCCCATTTGACCGCGAGATAGGCCGGCTTGCTCCAATGCTTGAAGCGCCGGCGCGCGATTTCGATGCGGTCGAAGAAGTGGAACACGCGGTTGAACGCGCCGATACGCTCGCCTTCGACGTTCGCGCTGGCGCTGGCCTTGATCACGTGGCGGCTCACCCAGCGGTTGATCGCCGTGGCGAAACGGTTCGTCAGCGGCCGCTCGATGTCGGCGAACAGGATCATTCTCGGCGTGTCGGTGCGATTCTCCGCCCAGTGGATGTACGTCTCGTCGAAAATCACCGGCTCGCCGTCACGCCACGCGTACGACTCGCCATCGACGATGATCCGGCAGGCGTCGGCGTTGGGCGTGGACAGTCCGAGGTGGTAGCGCAGCGAGCCCGCGTACGGGTCGCGGTGCACGCCCAGCCTGCCGCCCGCCGGCAGCAGCGCGAACATCGCGCCGTGCAACGTCGGAATGGCCTCGAGCAACGCCACGGTGCGCGGGCACAGTTCGCGCGCCGACGGCAGCGGCGCCTCGTACCATTTGAGGTAGAAGCGCTTCCAGCCGTACTTGAAGAACGAGTCGAAGCCGGCGTCGTTCTTGCCGGTGGCCGCGCGCACCTGGCCCGCTGCGTGGAGGCGCATCGCCTCATCGCGGATCACCTGCCAATGGGCGGCGAGTGGCGCCAACTCGGGAAACGCAGCGACGTCATGGAACGGCTTGGCCGGCACGCCGGAAAACGCGTACATCAGGATGTTGTACGGCGCCGCGAACGTCGAATGATCGGTGAGCTGCTTGACGGCGCGATGGCGCACCCGTCCGCGGAAATGGACGAATACCACCGACGCCACGAAGAGCAGCGCAAGCGTCCACTTGGCGAGGTGCCACGGGTCGGTCATCGGCATCACTCTAGCGCGTTTTCTGCGCGGCGTCGGGCGCATTCGGGCGCCAGCGCACGCACACGCCATCCGTATCGGTGCGAAACGCCACGTCGACGCCGACGCCGGGCACGGCGGCCAGCGCATTTCCGCAAAACACGAGCGGCAGCGCGTCGCGCTCCCACACGGGCATCGAGGCATCGTGCAGCAGCGCCTTCAATGGCCGCCGCGGGCGTGATGCATCGAGCGTCAGGTACTCGCCGCCGCGCCGCGCGCGCACCGTCCACACACGTGCGTCGGGGGCGGCCGTACGCAATCCCACACCCGCCTGCGGGTCGAAGCCGAGCGTTCCATGCGGCAGCGCCAGCGCGCGTTCGCCGTGCCACGTGCACTCGAACGGCGGCGGCGGTGGCGCGTGCACGATGACGCGATCGCCCTGCACGCCGATCACGACGCGCTCGTGGACGAGCGCGACGCGGGCGTCGGGTGCGGCGCGTGCGAGCTGCGCGAGCATTTGTGCGAGCCGCGCCGACGACGGCATGCGCAGACCCTGGCCGCGCAGGAACCAGCGCAGCAGGTTGCGTGCGCGATGCGGCGCAAGGGCGGCAAGGCGTGTGCGCGACAGCGTGGCGCCGTCGCAGGCGCCGCCGGCGTCGAGTTCTGCGAGCTCGTCGGCCAGCGCCGCGGCCTCGCCGGCCAGCGCCGCCGCGCGCACCAGCGTATGCGGATAGCCCGGTGCGATCGTGCGCAACAGCGGCACGACGTGCTGGCGCAGCGCATTGCGGCGAAAGCGCATCGACGCGTTGCTGTCGTCGTCGACGTGCTCGATGGCGTGCGCGGCGACATGCGCGTCGATGGCGCTGCGCGGCACGTCGAGCAGCGGGCGCAGCCATGCGATGGCGTGTGCGCTGCGCTGCGGCGCCATCGCGGCGAGCCCGTGCGGTCCGGCGCCGCGCATCAGTTGCAGCAGCAGCGTCTCGGCCTGGTCGTCGGCGTGCTGCGCGAGCACGACGGTGTCGGCGCCGGCTTCCCCCGCCAGCGCTGCAAGGGCGCGATAGCGCGCATGGCGTGCGGCCGCTTCGACGCTGGTGGAATCGGCGCGCTCGACGCTGACGCGCAGCGTGTGCAGCGCAACGCCGGCGCGCCGGCACAGCGCTTCGCAAAAAGCCGCCCAATCGTCGGCATGCGCCGACAGGCCGTGGTGGACATGCGCGGCGCTCAATGCGATGCCGCGCGCCGCGCACAACGGACGCAGCAGATCGAGCAGCGTCACCGAATCGCGTCCGCCGGACAGCGCAAGCATCAGCGCATGCGCGCCGCGGGCGTGCCGGTCGAGTTGCCGAGCGACTTCGGCGGCCAGGTCAACCGGCGGGAATCTCCTTGAATTTTCCATAACCCAAAAGCTTGTCCTCGCGCGTCTCCAGCAGCTTGTCGACCGGCGTTTCGGTCAGCGGCCGCATCGCCTCGGTGAGCGCCTTCTTCAGCGTCGTCATCATCGCCGCATGGTCGCGATGCGCGCCGCCCGCGGGCTCGCTGACCACCTTGTCGATCAAGCCGAGCTGCTTCAGGCGCGTGGAAGTGATGCCGAGCGTTTCCGCCGCCTCGGGTGCCTGCGCCGCCGATTTCCACAGGATGGATGCGCAGCCTTCCGGCGAGATCACCGAGTACGTGGCGTACTGCAGCATCAGCGTGACGTCGCCAATGGCGACCGCCAGCGCGCCGCCGGAGCCGCCCTCGCCGATCACGGTGACGACGATGGGTATGCGCAGGCCGGCCATTTCGTAGAGGTTGCGTCCGATCGCTTCCGACTGCCCGCGCTCCTCGGCGCCGATGCCCGGGTACGCGCCCGGCGTATCGACGAACGTAAACAGCGGGACGCCGAATTTCTCGGCGAGCTTCATCAGGCGCAGCGCCTTGCGGTAGCCTTCGGGGCGCGGCATGCCGAAGTTGCGGTGGATTTTTTCCTTGGTGTCGCGGCCCTTCTGGTGACCGATCACCATGCACGGCGCGCCGTTGAAGCGCGCAAGGCCACCGATGATCGCGGGGTCGTCCGCGTAGGTGCGGTCGCCCGCGAGCTCGCGGAAATCGGTGAACAGCCCGGCGACATAGTCGAGCGTGTACGGCCGCTGCGGATGACGCGCCACCTGCGCGATCTGCCATGCCGAAAGCTTGCCGTAGATGTCCTTGGTGAGCTGTTGGCTCTTCTTCGCCAGCCGCGCGATCTCATCGGAAATGTCGACCGCCGAGTCTTCGTGGACGAAGCGCAGCTCGTCGATCTTCGCCTGCAGCTCGGCGATCGGTTGCTCGAATTCGAGAAAGGTCTGTTTCATTGTTTGAACCGCCGCGCGCGGTGGCGCCGTGCAGTGCCGGACATGCTAGAACACCTGCGTTCGCGCGGCAAATCGCGAGCCCGCGAGTATGTCCAGCGCCGGTGGATGCGCGGCATGTCTGCAGTGCACGCGCGAACGCACGCCTGCAAGGACGCGCATTCTACGCGATGGCGTCGAGTACGCCGCGCGCGGGGGCCAGCCGCGCGCCGCGGTGCCTGCTAACCGCCAGCGGCAACGCCAGCGGTCTCGCGCGCGCTCGCCAACGACGCCAGCGCGAATGGCGGATGCGCGTCGCATTCCATCGCGCCGCTGATGCGCT
>DATCFA010000478.1:0-2069 GCA_036509805.1 Casimicrobiaceae bacterium | reverse complement strand
GGGCTCGTTGCGACCCGTCGTCACGCGGGCCACACCCTGTGCGGTGCGTCGGGCGCATGCCCGGATGGCGCAGGTTCAATTACCGTCACGATCGATCATCCCCGTTGCCGGCCAGCGCCGGCATGCTCAAACCCGAAGGATACAAGATCGCCCGGGAATCGCCGTCCGCGAAGGTCACTCGCGGTCGCCCGGAACGCGGCGCCGCGACGATTGTCTCAAGTCGCGGAGGATCGGCCCCATGCACGGTATTCGGCGGCAACTGGAACTCGACTGGGCACGGGGATTGATGCTGGTGCTGATGTCGCTGACGCACCTGCCGACCTGGTTCAGCGCGCAATTGGGACAGCCGTTCGGCTACGTGTCGGCCGCCGAGGGATTCGTCATGATTTCGGGATTCCTGGTCGGCGCCATCTACACGCGGATCGCGCAGGAAAGGGGCGTGGCCGCCATGCGCCGGCTGGTCTGGCGGCGCGCCGGCAAAATCTATATTGCGCACATCGGCGTACTGTTGCTGCTGTTGTGGGTGATCGTGCCGTTCGCCGTCAGCCGGGATGCACACCCGGTCACCGACCTCGCCTCCTTCTACTTCGCACACCCGCGTCGGGCGCTGGCCGGCGGCCTGTTGCTGCTGTACGAGCCGCCGCTGCTCGACATCCTGCCGATGTACGTGCTGTTCATGCTGGCGTCCCCGCTGCTGCTGACGGCGAGCAAGCGCTATGGCTGGGCGCCACTTTTCGCCGGCAGCGTCGCACTCTGGGCGATGGCGCAGTTCGACGTTGGTCACGTGCTGTACGACGCCGCTGCGGGCGCGTGGGGGCTGCCCCTGCCGCCCTACTCCCAGACCGGTGCGTTCATCTTTCTCGGCTGGCAACTGGTGTGGGTGTGCGGGCTATGGGGCGGTGCACGCGGTCTCGATCCGCGGCCGTTGCGGCTGCCGCCAGGATCGGTGCCGCTTGCAGCCGTGGTGGCGCTCGCGTTTTTCGGGTGGCGCCATTGGGCCGGCCAGGTCCCGGCCGGCAGCGCGGTCATCGTCGCGGCATTGGACAAGTGGCACCTGGGCGCGCTGCGCATCGTCGATTTCGCCGCACTGCTGGTGCTCGGCGTGGCGGCGCGCCGGCGCCTCGCGCAGTGGGCGCGGCATTCGCTGCTGACGACGCTCGGCAAGGCAGCGCTGCCGGTGTTCTGCGCGCACCTGGTCATCTGCCTCGTCGCACTGGCGATGGTCGCCGACCCGAACCCGCAGCAACTGCATTGGCACGACAGCGCGCTGCTGGCGGCGACGCTCGTCGCGCTCTACGCGGTCGCGCTGCTGTTCGTCGAGGGTCGGCGCGTGGGCGCGCCGCTGGTCGCCACGCTCAGCGCGCGGCTTGCTGCACGTACGGCGCGATGACCGACTGCCACAGCGCGTAGCCTGCCTTGTTGAGGTGCAGCGCATCGTCGCGGAACAGCTCGCGGCGCGGTGCGCCGTCCGCATCCAGCATCGGCGTATACACGTCGATGTACGCGAGCCCCGGCTGCGAGGCTACGTAATCATGGATCAGCGCATTGGTCGTGCGGATCTCGCCGATCAGCGACGCGCGCAACGGACTCGGTTTGATGGAAATGAAGTCGATCCGCGTATCGGGCAGCGCATGGCGCACACCGCCGACAAAGGCGGTGAAACGCTCGAGCACCTGCGCGGGCGTGCTGCCGCCCGCCAGGTCGTTGTCGCCAGCGTAGACCAGCACGGTACGCGGAGCGTAGCGGATCACCAGCCGCTGCAGGTTCTTCACGCAGTCCGACAATTTCGATCCGCCGAAGCCGCGCTTGAGCACCACCTTGCCGCCGCCGAAGTCGCCCTCGAGTCCCGACCACATCCTTATCGACGAGCTGCCGACGAACAGCACCGCGCCGCCGGGCGGTGGCGCGGCGCGGTCTTCGGCGGCGAATGCCGCGAAGCTCGCGTCCCACGGCGAGGGCGCTTCGGCGCCCGCGACCGACGCCACGACCGCCGGTACGGGCGCCTGCGCACGGGCAGCGCCCACTGCGAGGGCGATGGCGCCGAGGACGATGGCGTAGCGGGTGTTCAT
>DATCFA010000477.1:0-2822 GCA_036509805.1 Casimicrobiaceae bacterium | reverse complement strand
GCGTGATCGAGGAGCAGGCGCGCGGCGACCCGGCACGCGCCGACTCGACGCGGCGCGCGATCACCGCGGTCATCGGCGACAACCTGTCGCGCGTGGTGCCGGGCTCGCCGGAGGCCGCCGAACTGAAGCGCGTGCTGGTCGCGCAGAACGCGTGGTCGCAATATCTGGAAGTCGGCATCGGCCCCGACGCCGAGATCTTCACCAAATGCGCGCCGCTGTCGGCGGTGGGCGTGGGAGCGGACATCGGCGTGCTGGCGAAGTCGACGTGGAACAACCCCGAGCCGGAAATCGTGCTCGCCGTCGATCCGCAAGGGCGCACGGTCGGCGCGACGCTCGGCAACGACGTCAACCTGCGGGACTTCGAGGGCCGCAGCGCGCTGTTGCTGGGCAAGGCCAAGGACAACAACGCATCGTGTGCGATCGGTCCGTTCGTGCGCCTGTTCGACGAGCGCTACACGATCGACGACGTGCGTGCCGCCGACATCGCGCTGCACGTCGAGGGACCGGAAGGCTTCGTGCTCGACGACGTGAGCTCGATGAGCCGGATCAGCCGCGATCCGCTCGACCTGGTCCGCCACGCGATCGGCGCCGAGCACCAGTATCCGGACGGCTTGATGCTGTTCCTCGGCACGATGTTCGCGCCGACCCGGGATCGCTTCGCGCCGGGACAGGGATTCACGCACGCGGTGGGCGATATCGTCAGCGTGGCCACACCCACACTGGGTGCGCTGGTCAACCGCGTCGAGCACTGCCACCACATCGCGCCGTGGACGTTCGGTGCGGCGGCGCTGGCGCATAGCCTTGCCAGGCGCGGCCTTTAGACAACCGGTCATCCAGGCACCGGGGCGAAACCGGCGGCGTTTCGCGAAGGCCCATTCGATGAACGCGTAGCCGCGTCGGCGCCGCAACGGCCGCGAGATTCGCGCGCGCAAGTGACGCCGCGGCGGGCCGTGCGTTACTCGAGCCCGCCGAAGCGGCGATGGAATTCGCCGGACGCGGCGCCGAAATCGGCGCCGAGGCGCTGCGCCAGGTAAGCGTCGGCCGGGCGATAGACCAACTGGTAGAAATCGCGCGTCAGCGCATAGGCCGCTGCGCCCGGCCAGTCGAGCGGCAGCAGCACGGGTGGCAGCAACGGGTCGCGCAACAGCATGCGGCGAAACGCGTGGATCAGCAGTGTGCGCGCGGCAAAGCACTGTTGCGGACTCGGCGCGCGGCTGCCGCTGCGGCGAAAGTAGTCGATCGCGTGGCCGAAGCGCGTCAGGTAGGTGCGCCAAGTGGCGGTCAGCCCGCGCAGATCCCAGGCTTTCGCCGCGGAGGCCGAAAGCGGCGCCGCGTCGACGCGGGTGTCGTCGCGCGCGGCCAGCACGGTCAGCCGCGCGAGAATCGACGCGGACACCGGGATCGATTTGCCATGCGCGCCCAGCGGGCGTGCGAACACGCCGGGCGCCAGCGCGCCGAAACCGTTCCACGCGAAGGCGTTGCGCAGCGACACGCGCTCGCGCGCCGACAGCGTGTCGGGTGGCGCGATCACGAGCTGCCAATCGCCGTCCCAGTCGTCGGCATGCGGAAAGTAGATGCGCCGGTACGCGTCCGCGAACGCGCGTTCGCCCGACCTGGTAAGCCGGTAACGGCTTTGGCGGCCGCGCGTTTCGCCGCGCAGCCAGCCGTCGGCGGCGAGGCGGTAGACGCTGGTGCGGACATTGCGCTCGCCGATCGCGAACGCGCCGAGCAACCCGATCAGATCGCCCAGCCACAACGCGCCGCCATGCGGGGCCAGCGCGTCGCCCCAGACGGTGACGATCAGCGACTTCGCGCGCGGCGGGTCGGCGGCGAGCGTCCGCGTCAGCCAGCGTCCGACGGTGGGGTCGCCATCCGGACCGGTTGTACCTGATACAGAAATTGCGGTGCGCATCGCAAAAGTGTATCGTATTCCGATCGCCACGGGAGCCTGCGCGCATGTACGCACAAATGGTCGACACCGGCCTCGCCAACGTCGAGGATCCGGCGGCGATGTCGCCGCAGGAGCGTGCATTCCAGGCGCGCATTGACGCCGACATCAAGATCGAGCCGCGCGACTACATGCCGGACGCCTACCGGCGCACGCTGGTGCGACAGATCCAGCAGCACGCGCATTCGGAGATCGTCGGCATGCTGCCCGAGGGCAACTGGCTCACGCGTGCGCCGACGCTCGCGCGCAAGGCGATCCTGATGGCGAAGATCCAGGACGAGGCGGGGCACGGTCTCTACCTGTACTCGGCGGCGGAAACGCTCGGTGTGTCGCGCGACCGGATGATCGGCGACCTGCATGCCGGCAAGTCGAAGTACTCGTCGATCTTCAACTACCCGACACTCGGCTGGGCCGACATCGGCGCGATCGGCTGGCTGGTCGATGGCGCCGCGATCATGAACCAGATACCGTTGTGCCGCTGCTCGTACGGACCGTACGCGCGGGCGATGATCCGCATCTGCAAGGAGGAGTCGTTCCACCAGCGCCAGGGCTTCGACATCATGATGTCGATGTGCAGCGGAACCGCTGCGCAGAAGGCGATGGCGCAGGACGCGCTCGATCGCTGGTGGTGGCCGTCGGTGATGATGTTCGGGCCGTCGGACGCGCAAAGCGTGCACAGCGCGCAATCGGCGCGCTGGAAGATCAAGCTCCTGTCGAACGACGAACTGCGCCAGCGCTTCGTCGACCAGACAGTGCCGCAGGCGCAGTATCTCGGGTTGCGCATTCCCGACGACGACCTCGTGTGGAATGAGGAGCGCGATCACTACGAGTTCGGTGCGATCGACTGGGACGAGTTCAACGCGGTGATCAAGGG
>DATCFA010000476.1:0-4448 GCA_036509805.1 Casimicrobiaceae bacterium | reverse complement strand
CGTGCCGAACGATCCCTTGTTCACGTTGCGCGCGTGCCGATGCAGCACGTCCGGCAAACCCGCCGCGACGGCGTCCCATCGCAGGCAGTGACCGAGCGCATGATGCGGGTCGAGCGCGACGTCCAGCAGGTGCACCGAAATGTCGCCGCACAGGTCCGGCCCGCCGGCGGTGAGCATCCCCGGTTTCAGGCCGAGGAATGTCGCGGTGGCGCTGGCGCGTATCGCCGGCGCGATCGCGATGCCGGTATCCGCGTTGAGTCCCGTAGGAATATCCAGCGCGAGGATCGGCGCGCCGCTGGCGTTCGCCCATTCGACGAGCTCTGCATGGCGCGCGGCGAGCGGGCGCCCGATGCCGATGCCGAACAGCGCGTCGATGACGAGCGCGATGCGCGTCGCCGGCGGGTCGGTGGTCGTCGTCGCGCCCGCGTCGGCGAGCGTCCGCAGCGCGTTCGCCGCATCGGCCGGCAGCTTCTTCGCGTCGTCGCGAAACACGACGACGACATCGTGGAAGGCGGCGCGCAGCAGGCGCGCGACGACGAAGCCGTCGCCACCGTTGTTTCCCGGGCCGGCGAGCACGACGATCACGCCGCCGCGCTCGCCGGCGCGCGCGCGCGCGACGATTGCGGCGGCAGCGCCCGCGCGTTCCATCAGCGGGGCGCCGGCGGCCGCCTTTTCTAGCGCGCGCACGTCGGCCACGCGCAACACCGGTTCGAGTGACACGTCCATCGCACGATTATAGGCACGCCGTACACCGGCGCTTGGCGCCAGCACGCGGGTGTAGACTTCGCCTCCTTTGCGTCTGGAGGGCTCATGCCACAAGCCGAAGCCCGCGGCAACGTCCGTGTCGAGCACGACCTGCTCGGCGAACGCGAGATTCCCCTCGAAGCCTATTGGGGCGTGCACACGCTGCGCGCGCTCGAGAATTTTCCCATCACCGGCAACAGCGTCGGGCTGTGGCCCGAGCTGATCCGCGCACTTGCACTCGTCAAGCAGGCGGCTGCGCTCACCAACCAGGAGCTGGGCGAGCTCGACGACGCCAGGGCGAAGCTGATCGCCGCCGCGTGCCAGGAGATCGCCAACGGCGCGCTGCACGACCAGTTCGTTGTCGACCAGATCCAGGGCGGCGCCGGAACGTCGACCAACATGAACGCCAACGAGGTGATCGCCAATCGCGCGCTCGAGCTCGCCGGCCGGCCGCGGGGAGACTACGGGTTCCTGCATCCGATCGAGCACGTCAACATGAGCCAGAGCACCAACGACGTGTATCCGACGGCGTTGCGCGTTGCGCTGCGCTTCGCCACCGCCGAATTGTGGAAGGCGATGGAGGAATTGAAGGTCGCGTTCGCCGCGAAGTCGCTCGAATTCGAGAACGTGCTGAAAGTCGGTCGCACGCAATTGCAGGACGCGGTGCCGATGACGCTGGGCCAGGAATTCTCGACGTTCGCCGTGATGCTCGGCGAAGACCAGCAGCGCCTCGTCGAGGCGGGCGCGCTGATCGAGGAAATCAATCTCGGCGCGACCGCCATCGGCACCGGCATCAACACGCATCCGGGCTATGCGCCGCTCGCGTGCCGGCACCTGGTCAAGCTGTCGGGCGTGCAGGTCAAGACGGCGGAAAACCTGATCGAAGCGACGCAGGACTGCGGCGCGTTCGTGCAACTGTCCGGCGTGCTGAAGCGGATCGCCGTCAAGCTGTCGAAGACCTGCAACGACCTGCGCCTGCTGTCGTCGGGCCCGCGTGCGGGATTCGGCGAAATCAACCTGCCGCCGGTGCAGGCGGGCAGCTCGATCATGCCGGGCAAGATCAACCCGGTGATCCCCGAGATGGTCAACCAGGTGGCGTTCGAGGTCATCGGCAACGACATGACGGTGACGATGGCCGCCGAAGGCGGGCAACTGCAGTTGAACGCATTCGAACCGATCATCGCGTACAGCCTGTTTCGCAGCATCCACCACCTGCGCCAGGCGTGTATCGTGCTGGCACGTCAATGCATCGTCGGCATCACCGCCAACGAGGCACGCCTTGCCGAGATGGTGCGCAACACGATCGGCATCGTCACCGCGCTCAACCCGTACATCGGCTACGAAAAGAGCTCGGCGTTGGCGCGCGAGGCCGTTGCGACCGGGCGCGGCGTCTACGAACTGGTGCTCGAAAAAAAGTGGCTTTCGCAGGCCGACCTGGACCGCATCCTGTCGCCGGACAACCTGACGCGGCCGCGCCTGCACGTGCGCGGCTGACATGCCGCCGCCCGGGCACGCGCCCGGGCCGTGGTCGCTTGAACTTTGACGGCGACGAACGTACAATCCGCCGCCGCAGGAACCGCGATGGGACTTACGCTGCCGCAGGTTTATCGCTACGTGCTGCTGCCGATGGCGTTTCGGATCATCCTTCCGCCGCTCACGTCGGAGGCGATGAACCTGATGAAGAACTCGTCGGTCGCGCTGACGATCGGGCTCGTCGAGCTGACCGCCACGGCGCGGTCGATGCAGGAATTCACGTTCCAGGTGTTCGAGGCGTTCACGGCGGCGACGATCATCTACATCATCGTCAACCTGCTGGTCGTCACTGCGATGCGCTACGTCGAAAAGCGCGTTTCGGTGCCCGGGTTCATCGGGCCGACGGTAACGGCCGGGGCGCACTGAGATGGGCGCGTTCGACTTCGGCGTCATCGAGCGCTCGCTGTCGTATCTGTTTTTCGAAGGGATGGCGTTCACGCTGAAGCTGACGGCGCTGGCCGCTGTCGGCGGCATCGTGTTCGGCACGTTGCTCGCGATGATGCGGCTGTCGTCGCATCGCTGGCTGTCGATGCCCGCCACGCTCTACGTGAACCTGATGCGGTCGATCCCGCTGCTGCTGGTGATCTTCTGGTTCTATTTTCTCGTTCCCTACATCGGCGGCTGGATCCTGCACGCGAGCCGCCCGGTACAGGTCGGCGGGTTCCTGTCGTCGGTGATCACGTTCACGATGTTCGAGGCTGCGTACTATTCCGAAATCATGCGCGCAGGCATCCAGTCGATCGCGCGCGGACAGGTGTGGGCGGGCTACGCGTTGGGCCTCAACTACTGGCAGTCGATGAAGGAAATCGTTCTGCCGCAGGCGTTTCGCAACATGCTGCCGATCCTGTTGACGCAGACGATCATCCTGTTCCAGGGCACGTCGCTCGTCTACGTGCTGTCGATCACCGATTTCCTGGGTGCCGCATCGAAGATCGCGCAGCGCGACGGCCGCCTCGTGGAGATGTATTCGTTCGCGGCGATCGTGTATTTCATCATCAGCTTCGCGCTGTCGTTCTGCGTGAAGCGCCTGCAGCATCGCATCGCGATCGTGCGCTGACCAGCGGCACGCGTCCCACGCTTCCGGAGCCTCCCGTCATGCCGATGATCGAAGTCAACGATGTGTCCAAGTGGTATGGCGATTTCCAGGTGCTGACCGATTGCACGACCAGCGTCGACAAGGGCGAGGTCGTCGTTGTCTGCGGGCCGTCCGGGTCCGGCAAGTCGACGCTGATCAAGACGGTCAATGCGCTCGAGCCCTTCCAGAAGGGCAGGATCACCGTCGACGGAATCGTCGTCAACGACCCCAAGACGAACCTGCCGAAGCTGCGCGCACGCGTCGGCATGGTGTTCCAGCATTTCGAGCTGTTCCCGCACCTCACCGTGCGCCAGAACCTGTCGCTCGCGCAGGTCAAGGTGCTCAACCGCACGATGGCCGAGGCCACCGAACGCGGCCTCAAGTACCTCGACCGCGTCGGCCTCGCTGCGCACAAGGACAAGTTTCCGGGTCAGCTCTCCGGCGGTCAGCAGCAGCGCGTGGCGATCGCGCGTGCTCTGTCGATGGATCCCATTTGCATGCTGTTCGACGAGCCCACCTCCGCGCTCGACCCTGAAATGATCAGCGAAGTGCTGGATGTCATGGTCGGGCTCGCCAAGGACGGCATGACGATGATGGTGGTGACGCACGAAATGGGCTTTGCCAACAAGGTCGCCAACCGCGTGATCTTCATGGACAAGGGGCAGATCGTCGAGGACGCGACGCGCCAGGATTTCTTCGGCAAGCCGCGCTCGGAACGCGCGCAGGATTTCCTCGCCAAGATCCTTCACCACTGAGATCGCGTTGCGCGAGCCGGCGCGTGGTGAGCGGGAGAAGGCGCGCCGGGCGCAAGAAGGAGCATCGGCTACGAGAGGCCTCAGCCGATGAACGCCGGCTCGGCGATGCCACCCACACTCGCCTGCAATGCGAATACCGCGCCGGCGAGCGGCTCGTCGCGCAATTGCGCGACGCTCATGCGCTGGCGGGCGGTGGTCACGTAGAGCGTCGCAAGCCCCGGGCCGCCGAACGTGCACGACGCCACCTGCGACACCGGCAGCGCAACGATGCGATCGACGTCGCCGGACGGCGTGATGCGCGCAACACAGCCGCCGCCATAGCGCGCATTCCATACGCAGCC
>DATCFA010000475.1:0-4920 GCA_036509805.1 Casimicrobiaceae bacterium | reverse complement strand
CATGCCCCCTGACAATCTCGAACGTTCGATTCCTGCTTTGCACGACACCTCGCTGCTGCGCCAGCAATGCCTTGTGGGCGGTCTATGGCGCGACGCCGACGACAGCGCGACGATGCCCGTCGTCAATCCGGCCACCGGCGGCATGATCGGCACGGTCCCCGTATTCGGTGCGCAGGAAACGCGCGCCGCGATCGACGCTGCCAGCACCGCGTGGCCGACGTGGCGCGCGAAAACGGCGAAGGAGCGCTGCGCCATCCTGCGCAAATGGAGCGAGCTGCAACTCGCGCACGCCGACGACCTCGCGCTGATCCTCACCAGCGAACAAGGCAAGCCGCTCGCCGAAGCGAAGGGCGAAATCGCCATCGGCGCGGCGTACGTCGAGTGGTTCGCGGAGGAAGCGAAGCGTGTCTACGGCGACGTGATTCCGACGATCTGCAACGACCGGCGGCTGGTTGTCACCAAGGAGCCGGTCGGCGTCTGCGCCGCGATCACGCCGTGGAATTTCCCCAGCTCGATGATCACGCGCAAGGTTGCGCCGGCGCTGGCTGCCGGTTGCACGGTGGTGATCAAGCCGGCCGAAGCAACGCCCTTTTCGGCGCTGGTGCTCGCCGAACTCGCGCAGCGCGCGGGGTTTCCGCCAGGCGTGTTCAACGTGATCACCGGCGATGCCGCGGCGATCGGCGGCGAAATGTGCGCCAATCCCACGGTGCGCAAGCTGTCGTTCACCGGCTCGACCGAAGTGGGACGGCTGTTGATGAAGCAGGTGGCGCCGACGATCAAGAAGATCTCGCTCGAGCTCGGCGGCAATGCGCCGTTCATCGTGTTCGACGACGCCGATCTCGACGCAGCGGCCGACGGCGCGATGGTGTCCAAGTACCGCAACGCCGGGCAGACGTGCGTGTGCGCCAACCGGCTGTTCGTGCACGCGAAGGTGTACGACGCGTTTGCGGCGAAGCTCGCAGGGCGCGTGAAGGCGCTGAAAGTCGGCGCCGGCATCGAGGCGGGCGTCACGCAGGGACCGCTGATCAACGCCGAGGCGCTGGCCAAGGTGGAAGAGCATGTCGCCGACGCCACGTCGCAGGGCGCCAAGGTGCTGCTGGGCGGCAAGCGTTCGGCGCGCGGTGGAACGTTCTACGAACCGACGGTGCTGACCGGCGTCACGCCATCGATGAAGATCTTCCACGAGGAAACCTTCGGGCCGGTCGCGCCGCTGATCCGCTTCTCGTCGGACGCCGAAGTGATCGAGCTCGCCAACCGCACCGAATTCGGGCTGGCATCGTACTTTTATTCGCGCGACATCGGGCGCATCTGGCGCGTCGCCGAAGCGCTCGAATACGGGATGGTCGGCGTCAACACCGGCCTCATCACCACGGAGGTCGCGCCATTCGGCGGCATGAAGCAATCAGGACTCGGCCGTGAAGGCTCGAAATACGGCATCGAGGAATACGTCGAAGTGAAATACATCTGCTTCGGTGGCATCGACCGCTAGCGCCGGCACGCAGCGCCCTCATCCCAACCTTCTCCCGCACGCGGGAGAAGGGGCTTGGTCCCGTGGAATCGCGACGTCACGCGGATTTCAGGGCGAGAGCCGGTAGTCGAAGTTCGTCGCGGAGGTCGCCTGATCGGTCGCAGGTGCCGGTGCCGTGGCGATGTCGCTCGCGTTCGCCGCCACCTGGGTGCCCGCCATCGCGACATCGTCGCTGTCGGCGGCGGGCACGCCCGCCAGCGCGAATACGACGATCAACGCGGTGCCGAACGCAAACGCCTTCGCGCCGAATTTGTAGGATTCGTCGATTTCCTGATTGTGCATGGCATCGAGATTCGTGTTGGTCATGTTCATCTCCGTGAGTTCGGCGAATCGCTTCGCCGGGACCCTGCGCTCGACGCGCCATGCCCGTCTGGAAAATTCCGCCGGGCCGCGCCGTTCGCGGATCACGACGCCACTATCGACCGACGGCACCCGAGCGGCGACGGAAAATTCTGCGCGCGGATTGCGGAAAATTCACGGTGGAAGTTGCAACCTGTGCCTTGCAGCACGCACCGGGCGACGTTGCGTCGCACGCGGCTCTGCGCCGGCGTCGACGCTCTACCAGCCCGTGGGCAGGCGCTTGTGCAGCGTGATCCTGCGGTCGTTGACCGTCAGGTAGCCGCCGGCGACCAGGTCCTTCAACAGCTTGCTGATCATGTCGCGCGACGCGCCGACGCGGTCGGCGATGTCCTGCTGTGTCAACCGCTCGGGCACTACGCGCTCGCCGTCGCCAGGCGGCGCCAGCGTGTCGATCAGCCGCGCAAGCCTGCCGTACACGTCGGTCAGCGCGAGACTCTTGACGTTCTCGGTGGTCGAGCGAACGCGATGGATGAGCTTGCGGATCAAATGCTCGGCGAACGCCGGGTGCTGCAACAGGAATTCGCGCACCAGCGTGCGGCTGACGACCGCGCAGACCGTCGGCTCGACGGTGTTCACCGACGCCGAGCGCGGTGAGCCGTCGAGCGACATTTCACCGACGTATTCACCGGCACCGTGGAAGTCGATGACGAACTCGCGCCCCTGCGTATTGCTGGAATAGACACGCACGCGGCCACTGATGATGATGAACAGCGAATCGGCGTGATCGCCTTCGTTGATCAGCACGGCGTTCTTGGGGAACGAGCGAACGACGCCGGTCGCCGCAATGTCGCGCAACGTCTGCTCGGCTAGCGGCGCGAGCGGGTCGAACAACGGCGGGGCGGCGGTCATGGCATGGGGCGCTCGGCGTTGGCACGCATCCTAACACCGTGACCGCCGGCGTGCGCGTCAGCGGTAGGTGCGCACGTCGTCGATGACCTTGCCGTCGTTGGGCAGCGAGCCCGGCTCGCGCAGCTCCACCTCGCCGCGCAGCTTGGTGACATCGCGCAGGCTGTCGACGACGGCGTGCACGGTCGCCGCGTCGCCGTCGCGCACCTCGCACAACAGCGTCATGCGGTCGACACCGCCTGGATTGTCGACGACGAGCCGCGCCTTGATGATTTCCGCATGCCGGCGCACGACATCCGCCACCTGCGACGGATGCACGAACATGCCCTTGACCTTGGTGGCCTGGTCGGCGCGCCCCATCCAGCCCTTGATCCGCGTGTTGGTCCGTCCGCATGGCGAGACACCGGGCAAGATCGCCGACAGGTCGCCGGTGCCGAAACGGATCAGCGGATAATCGGTGTTGGACAGCGTGGTAACGACCACTTCGCCGACTTCGCCGTCGGCGACGGCATCGCCGGTGCCGGGACGCAGGATCTCGAGGAGCACCCCTTCGTCGACGATCAGCCCTTCGCGCGCCGGCGACTCGTACGCAATCGCGCCAAGGTCAGCGCTCGCGTAGACCTGATAGGCGGCGATGCCGCGCGCGCCGAGCGCGTCGCGCAGCGATGGGGAAAACGGCTCGCCGGACACCTGCGCCTTGTTGAGCGACGGCAACGCAACGTGCTGCTCATCGGCCTTGTCGAGAATGATCTTCAGGAACGACGGCGTGCCGACATAGCCGTCCGGCGACAGATCGGCCATCGCCTGCACCTGCAACTCGGTCTGGCCGGTGCCGCCGGCGAACACCGTGCAGCCGAGCGCCAGCGCGCCCGACTCGAGCATCGCGCCGGCCGGCGTCAGGTGATAGGCATAGCAGTTGTGCACGAGGTCGCCGGTGCGAAAGCCCGCGGCGAACAGCGAGCGCGCAAGGCGCCAGCAGTCGGCGCCGCGTCCGGCGGGTTCGTAGATCGGGCCGGGCGACGCGAAGACCCGCGCGGCACTTCCGCGACTCGTCGCCGCCAGCCCGCCGAATGGGCGCGCACCCCTCTGCAATTCAATCAGGTCGGATTTGCGCGTCACCGGAACGGCCGCCAGCGCGTCGCGCGAGCGCAGCGCCTCTGCATCGACATCGTGCAGGATCTTCGCGAATCCGGGCGCGTTCGACTTTGCGTAGGCCACCTGCCGGCGCAGCGCCGCCAGCAACGCGCGCTCGCGCTCCTGCGGGTCGCGCGTTTCCAGCGTATCGAAATGGTCGGCCATCCGCGCCTTCAGGCCAGCCAGCGCTTGCGGCGGCGGTAATGCTTGATGTCGCGAAAACTCCGGCGCCCGCCCGACGACAAACCGAGGTAGAACTCCTTCACGTCCTCGTTGGCGGCGAGATCGCCGGCGACGCCGTCCATCACCACACGTCCGTTCTCGAGGATGTAGCCGTAGTTCGCATAGCGCAGCGCAATCGTCGTGTTCTGCTCGGCCAGCAGGAACGACACCTTTTCCCGCGAGTTGAGGTCGCCGACGATGCTGAAGATCTCCTCGACGATCTGCGGCGCGAGTCCCATCGACGGCTCGTCGAGCAGGATCATCGTCGGGTTGGCCATCAGCGCGCGACCGATCGCCGTCATCTGCTGCTCGCCGCCGGACGTGTAGCCGGCAAGGCTCGTGCGGCGCTCCTTGAGGCGCGGGAAATAGCCGTAGACCTTTTCCAGCGATGCGGCGATCGCTGCACGCGCGCCGCCGCGTGTGTAGGCCCCCGTCATCAGGTTCTCCTCGACCGACAGGTGCTGGAAGCAATGCCGTCCTTCCATCACCTGGCACACACCCATGCGCACCAGCGCGTTGGGGGTCAGCCGATCGACGCGCGCGCCGTTGAAGCTGATCGTACCCTTGGTGACCTCGCCGCGCTCGGCGCGCAGCAGGTTCGAGATCGCCTTCAGCGTCGTGCTCTTGCCCGCGCCGTTGGCGCCGAGCAACGCGACGATGCCGCCCTGCGGAACGCGCAGCGACACGCCCTTCAGCACCAGGATCACGTGCTCGTAAATGACCTCGATGTTGTTGACGTCGAGGACGGCGGCCGCGGCGTTGGCGGTTGAGGGCATTTGCATGTTCGTATCCGGCTTGCCGCGGCGGCGCCTCGCGCCGGCGCCGCCGCG
>DATCFA010000474.1:0-5111 GCA_036509805.1 Casimicrobiaceae bacterium | reverse complement strand
GGGCAACGGGCACTCGATCCAGTACACGCCCAGCGCCGCGGCGGCGTCGACGACCGAGCGCGCCGTCGCTTCATCGAAACGCCAGTGGCAATCCACCATCAACCGGCGATCAGGTCCGGCGACGGCGCGCACCGCGGCGATGCGGTCGAGCCCGACCCGCATCGCCGTGCTGCCGTCGCCGGCTGCGCACCGCCGCGGATCGACTTCGTCGAACGGCGCGATCTTGAGTGCGTCGAAACCCGCCGCCATTGCGTCACGCGCGCTTTGTGCGAATGCTTCCGGTGTACGCACGCGCGTGCGTCGATTGATGTTCGCGTAGATCGGAATCGTTTCGCGCTGTGCGCCGCCCAGCACGTCGACGAGACGCGCGCCGGCGTCGATCGCGTGCAGATCCCACAACGCCTGATCGATGGCGGATACGACTGCGGCCTCGGCGAGATCCACCGGGACGACATCCGCAGCGAAGGCTTCCGGATTGTCGACCGATGCCGAGAGCGCGCCAATGGAGAATCGCTGCGCCGCGTCGCGCACCGCCGCTTCCTTGCCATTCAGCGTCGCCTCGCCGCAGCCGATGCGACCATCGGCGCGTTGCAGGCGGATGAACATCCAGCGCGTCGCTGCCGAAGCGTTTACAACATGCAGCGTCATCCGGCGAATCGCACGCGCGGTCATTGAAGACCTTCGCGCTGCGCACTCCGGTATTCGCGCTCGGGGCGGCCCTTCCCACTCATGCCTGCCGCCGCTTGCGAATTGCCACGACCGGCAGCAAGGAGATGCGCTGCAGCAATTCCAGTTTGGCCTTGGCGGCATGCGCGGCCATGATCACCGACGCGGCTTCCTGGTCGTGCACGGCCAGGGCGCCGATCAGGTGGCGATGATCATTGGCAACGCCGGCGAAACGCGCTTCGCCATAACCAAAATTACGCCACAGCGCGGCGAGCAGCATCCAGTGCTTGTCGACGATCGGCAATGCGTCGACGTTGTCGGCGATGCGGTTGATCGTCTGGTGGAAGCGGTGATTTTCCGCCACCACCGCTGCATGGTCGGCATCGGCGATGTGCCTCTCCAGCGCGTTCTCGATCGCATGCAGTCCGGCAATGTCGTCCGGCGTGCAGCGCTGCGCTGCGCGCCGCGCCATCATCACCTCGAGCGCCGTGCGAATTTCGAACAGGTTGCCGACGAAGTTCGAATCGATCGTGCGCACGCGCGCACCGCGGTTGGGCTCGATCACGACCAGCCCCTCGCCCTGCAATACACGCAATGCCTCGCGTACCGGCATGTGGCTCACGCCATAGCGCGTTGCCAGTGCGTCGATGGTGATTCGCGCGCCGAACGGCAACGTGCCCGACACGATGTCGTCACGTATCCGAAGGCCGATGTCGAGATTGCTGGTAGCCACGCGCGCCGCCTTTTTTGATCAAACAGCGGCGAATGATAGCCAACTATCGGCCGACTGTGACTATGTTTGATCAAATAGTGGCGCCAGATGCTTCGCCCAGACACTGGCATCCATGGATAACCCGATTGTTTTCAACGACGTGCAATTAGCGTTGCGCGGCTGACGGCCTCCGCGCGCCCCTGGTCCCGTCATTCCCGCGAAAGCGGGAACCCAGTGTCTTGCGGCGGATTCCCGCTTTCGCGGGAATGACGGCGTGGTGGCGCTGAACGCCACCCTCAGTAGTCGGTCGACACCGTCGCGCGCGTGAATTCCTCGATATTGTCGAGCAACCGGTCGAGCGCTTCGGCGGCACCCGCCTCGTTGCGATCGGCGATCGCGTGCGCGATGTTCGCGTGCAGCCTGGCGGTCACCGGCATGTCGGCGGCCTGGCGGTAATGCAGATACCAGAAGCGCCTGGCGAGGCCGTGCATCAGCCCCATCGCACCCGCCGCGAATTCGTTGCGCGCGGCCACGAGACACAGGTCGTTGAACTCCTTGTCGGCGCGCAGGAACAGCGTCGCATCGTTGTTCTTCGACGACGTCACGAACAGCTTCGCCAGTTGGGCGAAGCGCTCGCGCTCGGCTTCACTGCAACGGCGCGCCGCACTGCGCGCGATCAGCCGCTCGATTTCGCGGCGCGTCTCGAGCAGCCGCAACTGTTTCTTGACGTCGATTTCGGAAATCAGGCTGCCGCGTTGCGGCAGGATCGTCACCAGGTGTTCGCGCGACAGTCGCTGCAGCGCCTCGCGGATCGGCGTGCGGCCGATGCCGATCCGCTCGGAGAGCTCGGCTTCCGAAATGGCGGTTCCGGGCGCGAGTCGCAGCGTGACGATCATTTCCTCGATCGCGGCGTATGCGCGCTCGGTCAACGACGGCGATTTGTGTGGTGTCGATGCGCCAGCGCGCGTGGAAGGCGCGCGATGCGTTCCAGCCGGCCGCGCCGCCCCGCCCTTCTCCGTTGCCGCCGACGCGGCATTCCGCGTGGTCATTGTCTTGTTGATTTTGGCTCTCCCCTCGCGCCATTCGCGACGTTGCGCCTGGCCAGAAATTCGCGGATGGCGTCGTTGAGCTGTCGCGCGCCGTCGGCGTCCGTCGCACTGGCGACAAGATGCCCCCATGGCGAGTCGATCCGCAAAAGCTCGCAATCGGCGATGTGCCGCGCGGCCCACGTCGAGCACTCGACCGGATTGTAGAGATCCAGCGTCGCCGTGGCGATCAGCACGCGCGCGCGGATCGACGCGAGCGCGCGTGCGGTGTCGCCGTCGAATCCGGGACTGGTTCCGACGTCGTGATTGTCGTAGGCCCACGACTGGTAGACCCAGTCGACCGGATCGAAGCGCTGTTGTGCCCACCATTTCGCGCGCGCCGCAACCCACGGCTCGACGTCCGCCGGCGAAGCGAACTGGGCGTCCACCTGCGTCGGCGTACGCACGGCGCACAGTTGCATCAACGGCACCCAGGCGTCCCACACGTCCGCCGCGTACGGCGGCGTGCGGCCGTGCATCCGTGCCTGCAGGCCCTGGCGCGCCGCGTGATTGATGGCCGCCGCCCACGGCGACGTGCGCGCCATCGGGGTCAGCGCAACGATGCTTGCCATGAATTGCGGATAGAGAACACCCCATTGCAGCGCCTGCATGCCGCCCATCGACGCACCGACGACGACATCGACGCCGTCGATTGCGAGCTCCTCGAACAGCCGACGCTGGCTGCGCACCATGTCGCGGATGCCGAAACGCGGAAAGGCCATCCCCGGTTGGCGAACGGAATTCGACGGTGACACCGAAAGCCCGTTGCCGAGCGCATCGATCGCGATGATCCGCATGTGCGCGGGATCGAGCGCGCGCCCCGGGCCGATCAGGAAGTCCAACCGATGATGCGTGCTGCCGATGGCCGACAACGCGATCGCCAGCGGTTTGTCGCGCGCGGCGAAGTCGCCATGCACCGCGCAGGAAACGAACGCATCTTCGATCGTGTCGCCGCTTTCGAGCGCGAAGCGGCCGATGGCGACGCTGCGATGCGGCGCGTCGATGTATCCGTCCTGCATGGGTGGGTGTCGATCCGTCACGAGGGGCGCGGTCGGCGCTTGACAATCGGTCAGGCGCGGAAGTATCGTGGACTGACTAATGTACCACTAATATTTTAGTTGCATCGCTGCGCGGACGAGCTGCCCTGCCGCGCAATGCGCTTGCAGCCTGCGAAAGGAACGCCCGCGTGTCCAAGCTCCTTACTCCCGCCCAGCTTCAGGCCTTTCAAGACGAGGGATACATCGCGCCGATACGCGTGATGACGCCCGACCAGGCGCACGCGCTGCGCGAGCGGCTCGAAGCGTTCGAGCGCACCCAGGGTGGCCCGCTGAAGGGGTCGCTGCGGCACAAGACGCACCTGTTGTTCACCTGGCTCAACGACCTCGTACGCCAGCAGAAGATCGTCGACGCCATCGAGGATCTCCACGGCCAGAACCTCCTGTGCTGGACGACCAATTTCTTCATCAAGGAAGCGCGCGATCCCGCATTCGTGTCGTGGCACCAGGACTCGACGTACTGGGGATTGTCGAAACCGGACGTCGTCACCGCGTGGATCGCGCTGACCGAGAGCAACGAGACCAACGGCGCGATGAAAGTGATTCCGCGCACGCACCTGCTCGACCAGGTTCCGCATCGCGATACGTTTTCCAGGAACAACCTGCTGACGCGCGGACAGGAGGTGGCTGTCGATGTCGACGCGTCGCAGGCGGTGACGCTCGAGTTGCAGCCCGGCGAGATGTCGCTGCATCACGTGCGCATCATCCACGGCTCTGAGCCCAATCCGTCGGGCGACCGGCGCATCGGCTTCGCGATCCGCTACATCCCGACACACGTGCGCCAGATCGAAGGCGACGACAGCGCGACGCTGGTACGCGGCGTCGACACGTACAACACGTTCGAGCCGGAGCCTGCGCCCACGCGCGACTTCGACCCGGAATTCGTCGTGCTGCACCAGGCCATTGCCGATCGCAGCGCGCGCATTCTCTACAAGGGCACCGACGTCAGCAGCTACAACGAGCCGCGCGCGATCCCGCAGGTCCGCGAGCCTTCGTGAATTGCAGGGGTGCGGTGCTGCGCACCGCAGAGTCGGCGCTGGCGATCGAACGGCTCTCCATCGCCAACCTCGCCGACACCGACGTCGTCGTGCGCATCGTGGCGAGCAGCCTGTGCCACACCGACCTCGAAGCGGTCGAGGGCCGGCTCGGAACGCCGTTGCCGATGCTGCCCGGGCACGAGGCGGCAGGCACCGTCGACTGGATAGGGTCCGCAGTCACGCGGCTCGCCATTGGCGACCCGGTAATCGTTTCGTGGAATCCGCATTGCGGCGGCTGCTTCTACTGCCAGCGGCAGCAGCCGATACTCTGCGTGGAATACCGCGCCCACGCGGCAGCGTCGCTGCACTTCGACGGCAAGCCGCGGCTGTTCGTCGACGGCGAGGCCGTGCATCCGCTGATGTACGCCGGCACATTTGCCGAACTGGCGGTAGTCACGCAAGCGTGCGCCATACCGATTCCGCGCGCGATGCCGCTCGAGCTCGCGTGCCTGATCGGCTGCGGCGTGATGACGGGTGTCGGCGCCGCGCTCAACATCGCGAAAGTCACGCCCGGCAGCAATGTCACGGTGATCGGCTGCGGCGCCGTGGGCCTGTC
>DATCFA010000473.1:0-2376 GCA_036509805.1 Casimicrobiaceae bacterium | reverse complement strand
AGTTGAAGCCGGCCACGCCGGTGTTCGCACTGCTTCCGGGAAGCCGCCAGTCCGAAATCGACCAGCACGCAGGCATCGTTTTGCAGGCCGCGCGCATCATTCACGACGCGCGCGCCGATGCGCAGTTCCTGGTGCCGCTCGCGTCGCGTGCGTCGCGCGACCTGTTCCGCCAAGCGATGCACGATCACGCCGCGGAGGACCTGCCGCTGACGCTGCTGTATGGCCACGCCGATGACGCGCTGCAGGCGGCGGACGTGGCGATCGTCGCGTCGGGCACGGCGACGCTCGAGGCTGCGCTCGCGCGATGCCCGCATGTGATCTTCTACAAGGTGTCGGCGTTGACGGCGCGCATCGTCGCCCGCAAACTGCTGCTGCCTTATGTGGGACTCACCAATGTGATCGCCGGACGCTTCGTCGTACCCGAACTGCTGCAGCACAATGCGACGCCGGCGAATCTCGCGCGCGCCGCGCAGAACCTGTTCGACGATGTCGTCACGCGCCGCCGGCTCGACACGCTGTTCGCGAGCTTCGGCGGCGCGCTGACGGCCGATACCGACACCCGCGTCGCCGATGCCGTGCTCGGCGAGCTGGCGGCGGCGGGTGCGCGATGCTGATCGCCGGCGTCGACGAGGCGGGCCGCGGGCCGCTGGCGGGGCCGGTGGTCGCCGCCGCGGTGATCCTCGACCCGGCGCGACCGTTGCGCGGCCTGCGCGACTCGAAGCTCCTGAGCGCCGACCAGCGTAACGAGCTCGCGCCGCGGATCCGCCAGCGCGCGATCGCATGGGCGGTCGCATCCGCCGATGTCGGCGAGATCGACACGCTCAACATCCTGTGGGCGACGATGCTGGCGATGCAGCGCGCGGTCGAAGCGCTGGCGGTGACGCCGCAGGCGGCGTGGATCGACGGTGATCGTTGTCCGGCGCTCAAGTGCCCGTCGCACGCGTTTGTCGGCGGCGACGGCAAGCACGCGGCCATCGCCGCGGCGTCGATACTCGCGAAGACGGTGCGCGATGCGATGCTCGTCGAACTCGACCTGCTTTATCCCCAATATGGCTTCGCGCAGCACAAGGGCTATGCGACGCCCGAACACCGATCGGCATTGCAGGCGCATGGCCCGTGTCCCGCGCACCGGCGCAGCTTCGCGCCGGTGATGCAGGCGATCCTGGTGTTTTGACGGGGATGGGGCCAGGGCCGACCTTTTGCGAGCAGGTAGCTTGATCTTCATTCGGCGATCCGCGCGCACGCGATGACCACGCCCGTTCCTGTGTTGCGGCACGACGGGCGCGTGGCGCTCGTCACCGGCGCGAGCTCCGGCATCGGACGCGCCATCGCGCACGCGTTGGCGGCGGCAGGCGCGTCCGTCATCGTCACTGCGCGCCGCGCCGACGTGCTCGACGGCGTCGTGGCCGCCATCGCCGCGGAGGGAGGCCGGGCGTACGCGATCGCGGCCGATCTCGCCGAGCGTGCCGACATCGCGCGGCTCGCGCACGCCGCAGCGCAGGCTTTCGGCGCGCCATCGATCCTGGTCAATGCTGCGGGAATCAATATCCGCAAGCCGATGCTGGCGCTCACCGACGCCGACATCGACGCGACGCTCGCCATCAACCTGGTAGCGCCTCTGGTGCTGGCGCAACGGCTGGCGCCGGCGATGATCGACGCCGGCTTCGGGCGCATCGTCAACCTGACTTCGCAGCAGCAGGACCGGGCGTTCGGCCACAGCGGCGTCTACGGCGCGTCGAAGGGCGGCCTCGCGTCGCTGACGCGTTCGATGGCCGAAGCGTGGTCGCAGCACGGCGTCACCGCCAACGCGATTGCGCCCGGCCTCGTGGCCACGCCGATGACCGCCGCGGTGCTCGCCGATCCGGCGCACGCGAAGGCGCTGGCGGCACGCACGTTGACCGGGCGCAACAGCGTCCCCGGCGATCTCACTGGCGCCGTGCTCTTCCTCGCGAGCGACGCCGCCGCGTACATCACCGGCCAGACGCTGTTCGTCGACGGCGGATTCTCGGTGTCATGACGGCGTCCACGTCGCTACCCGATCTCGCGGCGATTCGCGCGGCCGCCGCGCGGATCGCGCCGTACGTGCACCGCACGCCGGTGATGAGCTCGCGCTCGGTCGATGCAATGGCCGGCGCGACATTGTTCTTCAAGTGCGAGAACCTGCAGAAGGTCGGCGCGTTCAAGGCGCGCGGCGCGGTGAACGCGGTTTTCTCGCTCGCGGACGCCGACGCTGCACGCGGCGTGGTCACGCACTCGTCGGGCAACCACGGTGCCGCGATCGCTTACGCCGCGCGCGCACGCGGGATCGCCGCGTACGTCGTGATGCCGGACAACGCGCCGAAAATCAAGGTCGACAACGTGTGCGCGTTCGGCGCG
>DATCFA010000472.1:0-2265 GCA_036509805.1 Casimicrobiaceae bacterium | reverse complement strand
GGCGTCGGGCGTGCGGCCGTCGGTGTAGACGACGAGCGCGTCCTTCTGAAGGAACGCCGCCGACACCGCCACCGCCTGGTTGAGCAGGCCGCCCGGATCGCTGCGCAGGTCGAGCACCAGTCCCTTCAAGTCGCCCTGCTTGTAGAAATTCTTGACGGCGCTCGCGAGGTCGTCACCGGTGCGCTCCTGGAAGCTGCGCACGCGGATGTAGCCGTAACCGGGCTCGAGCATGCTCGAGCGCACGCTCTTGACGTTGATTTCCTCGCGCGTCAGGTTGAACGTGATCGGCGCGTCGACGCCCTTGCGCACCACCAGCAACAAGATCGGCGTGCCCGGCTTGCCGCGCATCTTGTCGACGGCTTCGGACAGCGGCATTCCGCGGGTGGCGGTGTCGTCGATCTTGACGATCAGGTCGCCCGGCTTGATGCCCGCGCGAAATGCCGGCGTGTCCTCGATGGGCGAAACCACGCGCACGAGGCCGTCCTCGATGCCGACTTCGATGCCGAGACCGCCGAACTTGCCCTGCGTGGCGACCTGCAGTTCCTTGAATGCATCGGCGTCGAGGAAGTCGGAGTGCGGGTCAAGCCCGTGCACCATGCCGTCGATCGCCGAATGGATGAGCTTGTCATCCGATACCGGCTCGACGTAGTCGGTCTTGATGCGGCCGAACACCGCCGACAGCAGTTGCAGGTCCTCGTAGGGGATCGGCAGCTTCGCGTCGCGGTCGGCCAGCGCCGAGAAATTGATGCTCAGCAGAACCCCGAGTACGGTACCGAGCCCGATCAGGCCCGCCTTTTTCCAGCCGTTGCCCATACGTCGAAACCTCGCTGTGAAGCGCGTGCGCGCGATGCCGGCGCATGCTGCAAGCCATTGTACGCCGCGGTCGCGGCAGGGCGTGGCGCGAAGACTCGCCATGCGGGCGCTCCGACGGACCACGGCATTTGTCATGCCAGTTGCGAAGCTTGGGCCGGCAAAGCAGCGCGCAAGTTCCTTGCGAAGGAACGCGGATGTGCAATAAATCTCGCGCCGCTTGTAAGTGAGCGCACGCTCACAACGTTGCCGGCGCGGTATCTCGCGGGCGTCAGGCGGCCAGCGTCACCAGCGAGCGCCCGGTCATTGCGGCCGGCTTCGGCAGACCCATCAGCGCGAGCATCGTCGGGGCGATGTCCTGCAACGCACCGCCCGCGGCGACGTGCGCCGGCCGGCCCACATACACGAAGGGTACGAGGTTCAGCGTATGCGCGGTATGCGGTTGCCCGCTGGCAGCGTCGTCGAGCGTCTCGACGTTGCCATGATCGGCGGTGATCAGCACTTCGCCGCCCGCCGCGCGCGCCGCGTCGACCACGCGGCCGACGCAGGCATCGAGCGTTTCCACCGCGCGCACTGCGGCGGCGAGCTTGCCGGTGTGCCCGACCATGTCGGCGTTCGCGTAATTGCAGATGATCGCGTCGTAGCGACGGCTGCGGATGGCCTCGACCAGCTTGTCGGTCACTTCGCAGGCACTCATTTCCGGCGCGAGGTCATAGGTGGCGACCTTGGGCGAGGGCACCAGGATGCGGTCCTCGCCCGGATACACCGCTTCGCTGCCACCGTTGAAGAAATACGTGACGTGCGCGTACTTCTCAGTTTCGGCGATGCGCAACTGCGTGAGGCCGTGCGCGGCGACTTCCTCGCCGAAGCCGTGCGTGATCGTCTGCGGCGGGAACGCCACCGGCAGATGCGCGAACGCGTCGCCGTAGCTCGTCAGGCAGGCGAACAGGGCCAGCCGCGGGAAGCGCTTGCGTGAAAAGCCGGTGAATGCGGCGTCGGTCAGTGCGCGCGTCATCTGCCGCGCGCGATCGGCGCGAAAATTCATGAACACGACGACATCGCCGTCGTCGATCCGCGTCACGTGGCCGTCGATGACGATGGCCGTCGCCTTGACGAATTCGTCGGTCTCGCCGCGCGCGTACGCAGCGGCGAGCGCTGCTTGCGCGTCGGCTGCCGAATACTGGCCGGCGCCGTCCACCAGCAGGTCGTACGCCTGTTCGACACGCTCCCAGCGCTGGTCGCGGTCCATCGCATAGTAGCGGCCGCAGACGGACGCGATGCGTGCGTTGGCAACGGCTTCGCATGCGCGCTGGATGAACGCGAGCGAATGCGTCGCACTTTTTGGCAGCGTGTCGCGCCCGTCGAGGAACGCGTGCACGCGTATGCGCGGTGCCGGCTGCGCAGGCAGCGGCGCGCCGGCGAGCGCGATCATCGCGGCGAGCTGGCGCTCGTGGC
>DATCFA010000471.1:0-2458 GCA_036509805.1 Casimicrobiaceae bacterium | reverse complement strand
CCGCCGAGCGACTGGAGTTTTACTTCGATGTAGTTGCGGTATGGTGAGCGCGCGTCGATCTTGGCGAGCGCGATTTCGTACGCCTTGCGCGCCTCGTCGTTGCGTCCCGTCGCGGCCAGCGCGTCGCCGCGCAGGTCGGCGTAGATGCCGGTGAACGCATCGTCGGTCTTGGCGTCGAGCAGCTTCAGCGCCTCGTCGCTCTTGCCTTCGTCGAGCCACGTCTCCGCGAGACGGTAGCGTGTCACTTCGAGCAGTTCATTGTCGGTCGTATGGTCGAGCACCCATTGCAGTTGCGTGCGTGCGCCGGCCTTGTCGCCGCTGTCCCACAGTTCCTTGGCATACAGCAGCGCGGCGCGCGGCGCATACGGCGTGCCGGCGTAGCGGTCGGCGAGCTGTGCCATCGCCTCCTTCGACTTGGCGAGGTCGCTGGTGCGCGCGCCTTCGCTGACTGCCCCATAAAGCGTCGACGCCGCTTCGGTGTGGCCGGTGCTGTACCAGCGCCAGCCCTGGTAGCCCAGGTAGGCGACGCATACGGCAATGACCGCGGCGGCGATCTTGTTGCCGTGGCGCGACCACCATATCTTCAGGTCGTCGAGTTGTTCCTGCTCTTCGAGGTCGTAGACTGCCATGTCGCCTTCCGGAAAGTTTGCGGTAACGGAGCTAGGCCGCCAGCGTTGCGATGCTGGCAGCGATTTCACTTGCGGGCACGCTCACCTGTCCGCTGTTGCTGCGCAGCGGCTTGACGCTTACCGACTGCGCGGCCAGTTCGTCGTCGCCGATGATCAGCGCGAGCGGCGCCCCGCTCGCGTCGGCACGCTTCATCTGCGACTTGAAGCTGCCGCCGCCGGCGTTGACGACCACCGCATGGCCAGCATCGCGCAGCCGCTCGGCGAGTGACGCCGCGGCGTCCGCCGCGGCGTCGCCGGCATGCACGATATACGCGATCGGCACGTCGGCCGCCACGACATTCGCGACTTGCAGCAGCAGCACCAGGCGCTCCATTCCGCAGGCGAAGCCGCACGCCGGCGTCGGCTTGCCGCCGAGCTGCTCGAAGAGCCCGTCGTAGCGGCCGCCGCCGGCGACCGCGCCCTGCGCGCCAAGCGCGCCGGTGACCCATTCGAAAACCGTGCGATTGTAATAGTCGAGGCCGCGCACTAGCCGCGGGTCCACTTCGTACGCGATTGCGGCGTTGTCCAGCGCGCGGCGCACGCCGTCGAAGTGCTCGCGCGCAGGCGCGCCCAGGCGGTCGACCAGCCGCGGTGCAGCGGCGATCACCGGCTGCATCGGCGGATGCTTGGAATCCAGGAGCCGCAGCGGGTTGGACTGCAGCCGCCGTTTCGCGTCGTCGTCGAGCAGCGCGTGATGCTGCTCGAAATGCGCGACGAGGCTCGCGCGGTGCTGGCGGCGATCGTCGGCATCACCGATTGAATTGATCTTCAGCGTAAGGTCGCCGAGCCCCAGCGCTTTCCACAGCCGCGCGAGCATGACGATCTGCTCGGCGTCGACATCCGGGCCGGCGAACCCCAGCGCCTCGGCGTCGATCTGGTGGAACTGCCGGTAGCGGCCGCGCTGCGGACGCTCGTGGCGGAACATCTGGCCCGACGTCCATACGCGCAGCGGTCGGTCGTACGTGAGGTTGTGCTCGATCGCTGCGCGCACGATGCCGGCGGTGGCTTCCGGGCGCAGCGTCAGGCTGTCGCCGGAAAGCTTGTCGGCGAACGTGTACATTTCATGCTCGACGATGTCGGTCGCGTCGCCGATGCCGCGCACGAACAGTGGCGTCGATTCGACGATCGGCACGCGCAGGTTGCGATAGCCGTACTGCGCGAACGTGCGGCGTGCAACGTCCTCGACGTGCTGCCACAGTGGCGCCTCGTCGGGCAGCACGTCGTTCATGCCGCGCACGGCCTGAAGGGTTGCGCTCATCGGGGCGGGCTAGCGTAGCTGCAGCCGCGCGACGTTCTGTTTCGCGTGCGCTGCGAGGTCGAGGTGCTGGCCGCGGAAGATGACATCGACGTGATCGGCATTGCCGACGACGACATCGAGCGGCGGCGACGCGTCGATCGTGCGCGTCGCGCCTTCGTTACCGGTCATCGTCAGCACGCTCGCGCCTTGCGCGTCCTTGACATCGATCCACGACGTGCCGCGGAAGATGACCTGCAGCGCCGCCGTCGGCGCGGCGGGCGCCGCACCGGCATTGCCGGACGTGGTGTCGGAAAGCGTGCGCGCGGCCGGCGGCAGTTGCAGTGCGCCGACCTGCGGCTTGGGCGCGCCCGTGTCGGACTGCAGCGCGGGCGTGGGCGCCGTGGATTGGGGGGTTGCTGCCGACGCCAGCGCCGCGTCGGGGAGCGAAGCGGCCGACACCCGCGGCGCGGGCGCGTCGGTGGCGTCGCCTGGCGCGGCCGGGTTGGAAAGCACGCGTCCTTCGGGCTGCGCGGGCTCGGCAGGAGTCCCGGTC
>DATCFA010000470.1:0-2775 GCA_036509805.1 Casimicrobiaceae bacterium | reverse complement strand
GATCGGCGAAGACATTGCGCCGGTTCGACGCGAGACGCTGGCCGTACTCCAGCATCATCAGCTCTTCCGCCGCGTCGACGCACGCATGGCTGTCCGAGCCGATCGCCCAGCGACCTTCCGCGTCGCGCCAGCCGCGTGCATCGAATATCCCATCGCCGAGATTGGCTTCGGTCGTCGGGCACAGACCCGCCACCGCGAGCGTGCGCGCCGCGGCTCGTGTTTCCTGCGCGGACAGGTGCGTCGCGTGCACCAGGCACCATCGCGCGTCGACGTTCGCGTGATCGAGCAGCCACGCGACCGGCCGCTGTCCGCTCCACGCGACGCATTCGTCCACTTCGCGCCGCTGTTCGGCGATGTGGATGTGGATCGGCGACGTGGGGTCGATCGACGCGAGCCCGTCGAGCGCGGCCCCCAGGCCATCGGGCGACACCGCGCGCAACGAATGCGCAGCGAAGCCGATGCGCTCGCGGGGCGCGACGGCCATTGCACGCAGGTGCTCGATCAGTGCGAGAATCGATTCCGGCGAGCGCAGGAATCGGTGCTGTTCCGCCGACGCGGGTGCCCCCTCAAAGCCGGCGTTCTGGTACAGCACCGGCAGCAAGGTGATGCCGATGCCCGCGTTGCGCGCAGCGCGCAGCAGCGTTTCCGACATCATCGCCGCGTCCGCATACGCGCGGCCATCGCGGTCGTTGTGCAGGTAGTGGAACTCGCACACCGACGTGTAGCCGCCGCGCAACATCCGCACGTAAAGATGCGTCGCGATCGCGTCGAGATCTTCCGGCGTGATGCGCGCCGCGAACCGGTACATGATGTCACGCCAGTTCCAGAAGCTGTCGTCGTGACGCGACCGGAATTCGGTGAGACCGGCGAACACGTGCTGGAACGCATGCGAATGCACGTTGGGCATGCCGGGGATCACCGGTCCCCGGCTTACCGGCACGCCAACAGGGCACTCGACGCGTGGCGTGACCTGCAGCAGCCGCCCCTGCGCGTCCCATTCCAGATGGACGTCGGTCGCCCATCCATCGGGCAGCAATGCGTGGCGGGCGTAGAGCGGCATCGGGTGTCAGGCCGTCGCCGCCGCGGCGCAGGCGATGCGCCCCTGGCGGACGATCGCGCACGCCGGACGCTGGCCGATCCAGTACGCGAGCTCCGCCGGCGAGCCCAAGTTCCACAGCACGAAGTTGGCCGGCCTGCCGACGCCGATCGCGCCGTGCGTAGCATCGATGCGCAGCGCGCGCGCCGCGTGCCGCGTGATGCCGGCCAGTGCTTCCGGCAGCGTCAACCGGAACAACGTGCATGCCATGTTCATCGCGAGCAGCAGCGAAAGCGTCGGCGATGTCCCCGGGTTGTGGTCGGTGGCGACAGCCATCGGCACACCGGCGGCGCGCAGCGCCTCGATGGGCGGCAACTGCGTGTCGCGCAGCGCGTACCAGGCGGCGGGCAGCAGAACGGCGACGGTGCCAGCATCGCGCATCGCCGCGATCCCCGCCGCCGACAGGTGCTCGAGATGGTCGGCGGACATCGCGCCATGTCGTGCAGCGAACGCTGCGCCACCCATATCCGACAGTTGTTCGGCATGCAGCTTGACCGGCAGTTCGAGCGCGCGCGCGGCGGAGAACACGCGACCGGTTTGCTCGAGCGAAAAGGCGATGCGCTCGCAGAACACGTCGACCGCGTCGACCAAGCCTTCGGACGCCAGCGCGGGCAGCATCTCGGCGCACACCAGGTCCACGTAGTCGTCGCCGCGTCCGGCATATTCCGGCGGCAGCGCGTGCGCGCCGAGGAACGTCGTACGCACGACGACGCCATACGCGTCGGCGAGGCGACGCGCGACGCGCAATTGCCTGCGCTCGGTTGCCAGGTCGAGTCCGTAACCGGACTTGATCTCGATGGCGCACACACCTTCCGCGAGCAGCGCCTCGAGGCGGCGCGATGCCAGTGCGAAGAGCGTGTCCTCGTCCGCCGCCCGCGTCGCCTTGACGGTGGAGGCGATGCCGCCGCCGGCCCTTGCAATCTCCTCGTAGCTTGCCCCGGCAAGCCGCAGCGCGAATTCGTCGGCTCGATTTCCCGCGTAGACGAGATGCGTGTGGCAATCGATCAAACCGGGTGTCACCAGTGCGCCCGCGCAATCGTGTCTCGGCAGTGACGCGTACGCGGGCGCAATCGCCGTAGCCGCGCCGATCCACGCAATGACGCCGTCTTGCACGACGATTGCCGGATCATCCAGCGCCGCCTGCAGCGGCGGGTCGAACGACTCGCGCAGCGCCTGCATGTTGTGCCAGACGCCATCGGCACCCGGCAATGACGCGAAGTTCATGGCATCCACGCGCGGCCCTCGGGCGCGTCGATCGCCACGATGTCGACGGCGAGCAATGACGCCGCCGGCGAGTGTGGCGCCAAGCGGATTTCACCGGGTGTCGGGCCGTCCCACCAGATGCCTTGACCCGCGGCGAGCGGGCCTGCGACATGTTCGTCGCCATCGAGCGTCCACTGGCCGCGCGCTGCGTGCACAACACCACGCGACGCGGGCCGCAACGTGCACGCACTATCGACGACGTGGACGTCGGCGCGAACGCGGCCGCGCCGCGTCATCACGTTGAAATCCTCCGATTCGCCACCGAGCAGCGTGACGTGCAGCGCGCATCCGCCGTCGAATGTGAACGGCAGACGGGGCACCTCGAGGCGATGGTCGATTTCACCATCGTTGGATTCGATTCGAACGCCACCGCCGCGCAACAACACGATGCAACGGTCGACTCCCGGAAACCCGGA
>DATCFA010000469.1:0-7318 GCA_036509805.1 Casimicrobiaceae bacterium | reverse complement strand
CGGATGGCAGGTGCCGGTGCAGGCGACGCAATTCACGCGCGTCGAGCTGATCGAGACGATGCACAGCGTCGGCAGGCTGCCGGCGCCGCAACGCGAGGTGCTGATGCTGGCGGCGGTCGAGGAAATGCGCTACGAGGAAATCGCCAGCGTGATGGGGATTCCCGTGGGCACGGTGATGTCGCGGCTGTCGCGTGCGCGCGACAAGCTGCGGCGAATGGCCGGCGAGGCGCCGGCGCAACTGAAAATGGTCAAATGAGCATCGTGCCCCCGCTGATCGACGACGACCTGCTGCACGCATGGGTCGACAACCAGCTTCCCGCCGCGCGCACGGCGGAAGTCGAGGCCGCGCTTTTGCGCGATCCCGAGCTGGCGGCGCGCGCGGCCGCATGGCACGCGCAGAACCTCGCGCTGCGCGAGGGCATGGACGCGTGGCTCGACGAGCCGCTGCCGGCCACGCTCGTCGACGCCGCGCGCGCGCCCGCGCGCATGCCGCACTGGCGCTCGTGGGCAGCGGCGGCGGCGATGCTGGCGGTCGGCGTCACGCTCGGATGGACGGGCCGCGACACGATGCTCGCGCGCGAGGGAATCCCGACGACGTTCGCGCGCGAAGCCGCTTTCGCGCACGCGATCTACACGATCGACGCGCGACGGCCGGTGGAGGTGTCGGCGAGCGACACGCAGGGGCTCGTCACGTGGCTGACGCGCCGCCTGGGTCAGCCGGCGCACGCGCCGGACCTGACGAGTGTCGGCTTCGAGCTGGTCGGCGGGCGCCTGTTGTCCGGCAACGAAAAACCCACGGCGTTGCTGATGTACGAGAACGCGGGAAAACAGCGGCTGACGCTGCAATGGCGCAAGCTCGCGCCGGGCACCGAGGAAGCGCAATTCCGCTACGACGTCGAAAATGGCGTCGGCGTGTTCTACTGGATCGATGATGCGTGCGCGTACGCGTTGTCCGGCTCGCTCGACCGCCGGCAATTGCTCGCGGTGGCGCGCGTCGCCTACGGGCAGATCGTCGCGCCGGACGCAGCACTCCCGGCGAAATAGCGCACGCCGCACGGCCGTTTCCGCGACCACACCGGTCCTTTGCCTCGCCGCGTGCTGCGCGTTCCGCACATGCGTACAACGGCCGCACCATCGGCGCGCCTGCCTCAGGTATCATCGTAATGGCAAGCGGCGTTTCGACCGGCAAACTCCTATACGGAGGGGAAAAATGCGCAGCATCAATGCATTGGCGTTGGTTCTCATGGTTTCGCTCGCGGCATGCACGTCGCGCCCGATCCGCAACGTCGACAACGATCCCGTGGTCACGTCGGGCAAGCCCGCGACGATGGCCGGTGTCGAGCAGGCGATCGTGCGCGCCGGCAAGGGACTCGGCTGGGTGATGACGCCGGTGAAGCCCGGTGAGTTGAGCGGCCGCCTGTCGCTGCGCGAGCACGTCGCCGTGGTCGATATCACCTACGACACGAAGCACTTCAGCATCAAGTACAAGGACAGCGAGAACCTCGACCATGCCGACGGCAACATTCACCGGAACTACAACGGCTGGATCGAGAACCTCGAGCGCGAGATCCGTGCGAACCTGCAGCGAATGTAGCGCAGGAGCCGTCGCCCGCGCGTGAGTGCGGGCGCGGTTCCATGGACATGCCGATGCAGGCGGGCGCCGAACCGATGAGCGAGCTCGAGCGCGAGCTCGCGACGCTGATCATCGAGGCGTTGCGGCTTCCCATCGGCGCCGACGAGTTCGCTGTCGACGCACCGCTGTTCGGCGGCGAGCTCGGGCTCGATTCGATCGACGTGCTGGAAATCGCGCTGGCGCTCGCGCGCCGCTACGGCATCGAGATTCGCTCCGACGATGCGGAGAATCCGCGGATCTTCGCGTCGCTGCGTTCGCTGGCCGGCTACGTCGCTGCCCATCGCGCGCACTGAGCGGACGCCGCGCCCGTCCGTGAAGCGCGCCGGCTACGCCGTGCTCTTCATCGTCGGCATCATCGTGCTGCCATGGCTGCTGCGCCGGTTCGCGCCGTCGTTCGCGTATGCGATCCCGGTCGTTGTCAATCTCGCGCTCGGCGCGGCATTCGCCTTGACGCTGCGCTGCGGAAGCGAGCCGATGATTGCGCGTTTCGCGCGCGCCGAGCGCGGCGCGCTCGAACCCGACCTCGCCGTCCACGCGCGCCGCCTGACGTGGGTGTGGGTTGCGTACTTCGCCGCCGCGGCCATGTGGTCGGCGCTGCTGGCGGCATCGGGACACGTGCGCCTGTGGATCGCATTTACTTCGTGCGGCAACTACGTGGCCGCGGCCGCGCTGTTTGTCGGCGAGTTTTACTACCGGCGCCGCCATTTCGCGCAATACGAGCATGCGTCGCCGCGCGCGATGTGGGTGCACGTGCGCGCTGTTTTGCGCGAATTGCGCGGATCCGCGCGATGAAGCCGCTGCTGTCGGCGTTCGCCCCCGACGCGCCGCTGTTCGTCCGCTTCGGCGGTCCCGTGCCGCTCGTCATTTCCGCCTCCGCGGCGGCCGGCGCGATCGAGCGCCTCGCCGCTGCGCTGCCGCGCGCACGCCATTCGATCCAGTGCTGCAGCGACACGCTGAGCCTCGCGCTGGGCATGCTCGCCGCGTGGCGTGCAGGACAGACGGTGGTGATGCCGTCGACGCGTGTCGCCGCCGATGTCGCACGGTTGCGCGAGCGATTCCCCGACAGCTATACGCTCGACGCTGCGCAGTTCGCCCGGTCGGTGCATGCGGCCATCGGCGCCGGGCCGCAACCGCATGCGGCCGACGCCGCGCAGGCGTTGCTGGCGGCGACGCCCGCCCGTTGGCCTGCCTTCAGTCTCGCGCCCGCGCATCCGGCGCTCGTGTTGTTCACCTCGGGGTCGACGCGCGAGCCGCAGGCGCACGCGAAGACCTGGGACGCGCTGTGTCGTGGCGCGGAGAGCTTTCGCCGCGCGTTCGCGCCACTGTCGTCGGCGCCGCTTCTGGCGGGTACCGTCGATTGCCACCACATGTTCGGGCTGGAGGCGAACCTGATGGCGTCGATCCATTGCGGCTACGCGCTGTGCACCGACCGTCCGCAGTGGCCGGCCGACCTGCGCGGCATCATCGCCGCTGCGTCGCGGCAGCATCCGGCGCCGCTGTGGCTGGTGACGACGCCGCTGCAGCTATCGGCGTTCCATCGCGGCAACGCGGCGGCGCCCGGCGACGTCGAGCGCGTGATCGTCGCGACGATGCCGCTGGCGCCGTCGCTGGCGACCGATGTCGAGCGCGACTGGCGCACGCGCGTCGACGAGATCTACGGCAACACCGAGTGCGGCGTGATGGCGACCCGGCGGCCAGCGACGCACGATTCGTTCGCGCCCGCACCGGGTGTCGAATTCCGCTTTCTGGATGACGAAACGGCGAGCGTCGCGCGCGTGCCCGATGCGCCGCGCCTTCTCGACGATCGCGTCGCAGAAGCGGCGGATGGCGGATTCCTGCTGCTCGGGCGGCGCGGCGACATGGTCAAGGTCGCCGGCAAGCGCACGACGCTGCGCGCGCTGGACGATCACCTGCTCGCCATCGCCGGAGTTGCCGACGGTGCGTTCTTCATCCCCCACGACGCGCGCGAGCGCGTTGCGGCCTTCGCGGTCGCGCCTGCGCATACGCCAGTGACGCTGCTCGCCGAGCTTGCGCTGCGCGTCGACGGCGCATTTCTTCCGCGGCCGCTGCTGCTCGCCGACGCGTTGCCGCGCGATGTGCAGGGCAAGCTTGCGCGTGCGGCGCTGCTGCAAATGGCGGCTGCGCACACGGTTGGCGGCGACCGCGTGCAGCCGTCGACGATCACCCGGCAGCACGTGTTCGCGCGCGCGCATCCGGCTTTCGACGGGCATTTTCCCGGTTATCCGATCGTCCCGGGTGCGGTATTGCTCGCCGAGATCGAATCCCTGCTCGACGCGCATGGTTACGCCGTCGTCGGATGCGACAGCGCAAAATTTCTCGCGCCGGTCGCGCCCGACGTGCCTTGCACGATGCGCGTCGACTGCGCCGATCCCCGGCGCGTGCCGTTCGAGATCGTCGTCGCCGAGCGCATCAGCGTGCGTGGCGTATTTCGCTGCGCGCCGTTCGCCGTGGCCGCGGACGCCACGGACGGGCGATGACGGCGGACAGCGCACCGCTGTGGAGGCGTCAGTCCGAGCGCGGGTCGCTGGCGCTGATGTGGGTGCTGACGCGCATCGCGCTGCTGTTCGGCCGCGGCGCCGCGCGTGCGCTGCTGCCTGTCATCTGCGTCTATTTCATCGTGTTTTCGGGGCCGGCGCGCCGCGCGTCGCGCCGATACCTGTCACGCGTGCTCGCGCGCCGCGCACGCTTCGCCGACATCTACCGCCACTACCTGTGCTTCGCGACGACCATCCTCGACCGCGTGTTCTGGCTCTCCGGGCGGCTCGACGACTACGCTCTCGAGCTCGAAGGCATCGACTGTGTCGAATCCGCCATGCGTGCAGGCAACGGCTGCCTGCTGTTCGGCGCCCATTTCGGCAGCTTCGAATTGACGCGCGTGCTCGCGCGCGCCGTGCCGGACATGCCGATCGACGTGCTGATGCATCCGCACAATGCGCGCAAGGTCGGTGCCGCGATCCGCGCCGTCGACGATGCCGCCGACCGCAACGTCATCGCGCTGGGTGAGCGCGATACGATGCTGCGCGTGCGCGACGCGCTGCGCGCCGGGCACGGCGTCGGCCTGCTGGCCGACCGCTCGATGCACGCCACCGACCTGTGCGCGCTGGAGTTTCTGGGCGAGCGCGCGACATTCGCCCGCGGCCCGTTCAAGCTCGCCGCGGCGCTGCCGGTGCCGGTCATCCTGTTCTATTCGGTGTGGCTCGGTGGACGCCGCTATCGCGTGCACTTCGCGCCGATGGCGATCGACCGCGAGCACGGGCGCGTCGACATCGACGCCGCCGTTGTCGCGTATGCGCGCTGGCTCGAACGCGCGTGCCGCGCCGCACCCTATAACTGGTTCAATTTCTATGATTTCTGGGCGACTGCCGATGTGTAGCCGGCGGGCGCGCGTGCAGCGTGCAGCAGCGCTGGGATGCGCGCTGTCGCTCGCTGCGTGCGCGGCGCAGGCATTCGAGCTCGGCGACCTGGCGGTGGCGCGCCAGCGCGTCGCGGCCAGCGCGGCGCGCTTCCACGAGATCCGCCACATTGCGACGCTGGCCGCTCCCATCGAGCGCAGCGGCACGCTGTCCTACCGGCGCCCCAATCACCTTGCGATGAGCGTCGTCACGCCGCAGCCCGAGGAGCTGGTGATCGACGGCAACACGCTGCGCGTGTCCACGCCGAAGGGCGAGCGCACAGTGGCGCTCGACAGCGAGCCCGTGCTGCTGGCGTGGACCGAGAGCCTGCGCGCGACGCTGGCCGGCGACGTGCCCGCGTTGTCGAAATACTTCGTGCCGACGCTGTCGGGGGACGCCGGCGGCTGGAAGCTGTCCCTCGAGCCGCGCAACCCGGTGCTGCATGCGCAGATCGCCGTCATCGTCATCGAAGGCGCCGGTGACGCGCTGCGTCGCGTCGAGGTGCGCGAGACGGGGGGCGACGATGCGGTGATGGACATCACGCCCATGCCGGTGCCCGCGCAATGAGCGTGCGCATGCGCACCGCACTGGCGCTCGCGCTGGTGCTGGCTGCCGCGGCGGCTTATCTTGCGACGGCCATGCGCGTCGATCGTGATTTCGCCGCATTCCTGCCGCAAGGCGGCGACGCCGACCAGCGATTCTTCACGCGGCAGTTGCGCGACAGCCCGGCAGCGCGCCTGGTGTTGATGCGCATCGGCGGCGCCGACGCGGCTACGCTCGCGACCGCCAGCGAAACGCTGCGCGCAGCGCTTGCCGCCGATCCCGATTTCGACTACGCGAGCAATGGCAGCCTCGCATCGGGACTGGCCGACCTGCCGGTGCTACATGCGGCACGCTACGTGCTCGCCCCCGACGCGGCGACGCACATGAGCGTGGACGCATTGCGCGTAGCGCTGCGCCAGCGTTACGCGGCGCTCGGCAGTAACATGGCAATGCTCGAAAAGCGCTTCGTCGCCGATGATCCGACCGGCGAGACGCTCGCGCTGCTGGGGCGCCTGCAATCGGCGGCATCTCTGCGCCGCGAGCGTGGCGTCTGGTTCGACGCCGATGGCACGCATGCGATGCTGGTCGCGCAAACGCGGGCGCCTGCGTCGGATACGCGCGCGCAGCACGCCGCCGGGCGCGCGCTCGACGCGGCCTTCGCACGTTCGCGCGGCGCCGCCGCGTTGCGTATCGAGTATTCGAGCCCCGGTTTCATGGCGGCGGCCAGCGAGGCATCGATTGCGCGCGATGCCGCGCGCGTGTCGTGGATCGCGACGCTTGGCATCATCGTGATCCTGTGCCTCGTGTATCGCTCGCTGCCGATCGTCGCGCTGTGCGCGCTGCCTGCGGCCGCCGGGCTCGTCGCCGGGCTGTGCATGGTAACGGCAACGTTCGGCAGCGTGCACGCGATCACCGTCGCGTTCGGCACGACGCTGATCGGCGAGGCGGTCGACTATCCGAGCTATGTGCTGACGCGCCTGCGCGCCGCGCGCACCGTCGCTGGCGTGCAGCGCGAATTGCGCCGCCCGTTCGTGCTCGCGGTGCTCACCACCGCGTGCGGCTCGCTGGCGTTCCTCGCATCCGGCGTCGACGGACTCGTGCAGCTCGGTGTGCTGACGTCGTCGGGCATCGTCGTGTCGGGTGCGGTGGCGTGGTGGATCGTGCCGGGGCTCGCGTCGTCGCAATGGCGGTTCCGCGCGCTTGCGTCGCGACCGGGGGCCGGCTGGCCGCGGGCGCGCCGGGTGTGGAGGCTCGCCGCGTTGGTCGCGGTGACGCTGGCGCTGCTGGCGCTGGCGTTCGGCAAGCCGCCGTGGAACGACGATCCCGCGCGCATGAGCCCGCTGCCGCCGCAGGCGATCGCGCTCGACCAGTCGCTGCGCCGCGCGGCGGGTGCGCCCGACGCGAGCCGCTTCGCGCTGCTGCGCGGCATCGATGTCGAGGATGTGCTGCAGCGCACCGAACGCCTGCGCACGACGCTCGACGCCGCGGTGGCGGCGGGCGAGCTTGCGGGCTACGACGACGCCGCGCGCTATCTGCCGAGCGCGGCGACGCAGCGCGCGCGCGTTGCCGCGCTGCCGGACGCGAGCACGCTGCGCGAGCGCCTTGCGCAGGCGATGGCCGGCTCGCCGTTTCGCACCGATGCTTTCGCGCCGTTCCTGCACGATGTCGCCGCGGCCCGCGCGTCGCCGCCGCTGACAGCGGTGGCGTTCGCCGGCACCGGCATCGGCTT
>DATCFA010000468.1:0-8218 GCA_036509805.1 Casimicrobiaceae bacterium | reverse complement strand
CGGCCTCGTTGTGCCCGTAGCGACGGAAGCAGACGAGGTCGATGAACACGTCCTGGTGGAACTTCTGCCGGTAGTCGAGCGCCAGCTCGATCGCGAACAGGCAGGTCTCCGGATCGTCGGCGTTGACGTGCAGGATCGGCGCGTCGACCATCTTGGCGATGTCGGTGCAATAGGTGGTGCCGCGCGTGTCACGCGGATCGGATGTCGTGAAACCGATCTGGTTGTTGACGACGATATGGATCGTCCCGCCGGTGTAGTAACCGCGGGTCTGCGCCATGTTGAGCACTTCCTGGTTGACGCCTTGTCCTGCGATCGCGGCATCGCCGTGGATCAGGATCGGCATCACCTGGTCGCCGGTGCGGTCGTCGCGGCGGTGCTGGCGCGCACGCACGCTGCCCTCGACCACCGGATTGACGATCTCGAGGTGCGACGGATTGAAAGCGAGTGTCAGGTGCACCGGTCCGCCGGACGTGACCACGTCGGACGAGAAGCCCTGGTGGTACTTGACGTCGCCCGCCGGAAGGTCGTGTACCGCCTTGCCCTCGAACTCGAGGAACAGGTCGGCCGGCATCTTGCCCAGCGTGTTGACCAGCACATTCAGGCGGCCGCGGTGCGCCATTCCCATTACCATTTCCTGCACGCCGGCAGCACCCGCGCGCTGGATCAGGTGGTCGAGCATCGGGATCAGCGTGTCGCCGCCTTCGCCTGAAAAACGCTTCTGCCCGACGTAGCGCGTGTGCAGGTAGCGCTCGAGTGTCTCCGCGGCGGTCAGCCGCTCGAGGATGTGGCGGCGCTGCTCGGGCGTGTAGTCGGCGCGCGCACGCGTCGGCTCGACGCGTTCCTGCAGGAAGCGCTTGACCGGCGTTTCCGAGATGTACATGTACTCGAGGCCCATCGTCCGCGTGTACGTATCGCGCAGCATCGCGATGATGTCGGACAGCCGCATCCGCGCAGGACCGGCTTTCAACGATCCAACGTCGAACTCCGTCGCCAGGTCGGCATCGGTGAAGCCGTAGGTACGCAGGTCGAGGTCCGGCAGGTACGGCACTTCGGCGCGCTTCAGCGGGTCCAAGTCGGCCGCGTAATAGCCGAGCGTGCGGAACTTGCTGATGAGACGCAGCACCAGCACCTGCTTGGCCATCGTCTGCGAATCGACCATCGCACCGGCGATGCGGCGGTTTTTCGCGAGCTCGACGAACGACTGCAGCACCGGCGCATGCGCGACATCGGGCGCACCGCCGCGCAGCTCGTCGAAATAGCCACGCCACTCGTCGGGCACCGACGCCGGGTCGGTCAGGTACTGGTCGTAGAGCCCCTCGACGAAGGGCGCGTTGCTGCCGAACAGCGAGCTGGAGGATGCGAAGTCGGACATCGTTCCCATGCGGTCACCTCATGCGTTTGGCGCGCGGCGCGCTGTCGCAACGCGCAGCACTCGCGCGAGCCGCCGCGCGATCGTTCGCGCGCGTGCAGGACATCCGCGTCACCGCTTGTCCATCGGCGGCACGCTGCGCCGCGTGGCGCCGGAGAACAACTGGCGCGGGCGTCCGATCTTCTGTTCCGGGTCGGCGATCATTTCGTTCAACTGCGCGATCCAGCCGACGGTGCGCGCGAGCGCGAACACGGCGGTGAACAGCGGCACCGGGATGCCGATGGCCTTCTGCACGATGCCCGAGTAGAAATCGACGTTCGGGTAGAGCTTGCGCTGCACGAAGTAGTCGTCCTCGAGCGCGATCTTCTCGAGCCCCATCGCGAGCTTGAACAACGGGTCGTCGCCGAGGCCGAGCTCGGAAAGCACCTCGTAGCAGGTCTCGCGCATCAGCTTCGCGCGCGGGTCGTAGTTCTTGTAGACGCGATGGCCGAAGCCCATCAGCCGCACGCTCGAGTTCTTGTCCTTGACCTTGGCGATGAATTCGCCGATCTTGGCCAGCCCCCCCTGCGACTGGATCTCGTAGAGCATGTTGAGCGCCGCCTCGTTGGCACCGCCATGCGCGGGGCCCCACAGGCAGGCGACGCCGGCGGCGATCGCCGCGAACGGATTGGTTCCCGACGACGCGCACATGCGCACCGTCGACGTCGACGCGTTCTGCTCGTGGTCGGCGTGCAGGATGAGGATGCGGTCGAGCGCGCGCACCAGCACGTCGTTGTCGCGGTATTCCTCGCACGGCGTGGCGAACATCATGCGCATGAAGTTGCCCGCGTACGACAGGTCGTTGCGCGGATACTGGAACGGCTGCCCGACCGAGTACTTGTATGCCATCGCGACCAGCGTCGGCATTTTCGCGATCAGGCGTATCGCCGAGATATCGCGCTGCCTCGGGTCGTGCAGGTTCATCGAGTCCGGGTAGAACGCGCTCATCGCGCCCACGAGCCCGGTCATCACCGCCATCGGGTGCGCGTCGCGGCGGAAGCCGCGCAGGAAGAACTGCATCTGCTCGTTGACCATCGTGTGGTGCGTGACGACGTCGACAAAGCGCGTGCGCTCGTCGGCGTTCGGCAGCTCGCCGTACAGCAGCAGGTAGCAGGTCTCGAGGTAGTCGCAACGGGTGGCGAGCTCCTCGATCGGGTAGCCGCGGTAGAGCAGCTCGCCCTTGTCGCCGTCGATGTAGGTGATCGCCGAACTGCAGGCGGCCGTCGACATGAAGCCGGGGTCGTAGGTGAACTTGCCGGTCTTCGCGTACAGCGCGCGGATGTCGACGACGTCGGGTCCCAGCGTGCCGGACAGCACGGGGAAAGTGACCGGCGGCGTGCCGTCGGAGAAGGTCAGCGTGGCGCTACGGTCGGTCATTCGGTGCACTCCATCAACGTGAAAATGCGCACCGCCAAACGCGGCCGGCGCGCGCCGTGCTCATGCATCGCGCAGCGCGTCGACGATCGGCTGCAATGCCGGGTCGGCGGTCTCGGCGCGACGCGCAATCAGGTCCCACAGCTCGCCATCGGGCAAGTCGAGCGCTCGATCCAGCGCCTGCAGCATCGTTGCGTCGAGCGTCCCGCCGCGGGCAGCGAGAAAACGCGACAGCACGATATCGTTCTCGAGCATCCCGCGCCGGCAGCGCCAGCGCAGCCTCGCCAGGTAAATGGGGTCGCCGGGCACATTTGACAACGCCGCAGCCGGCGCCGTCGCTTGCCCGCATTCAGCCAGCGGTGCGTGGGTGGACATCATTCACACTGCCCGCCGCACCAGCACATCCTTGATCTTGCCGATCGCGCGCGTTGGATTGAGCCCCTTCGGGCAAACGTCGACGCAGTTCATGATCGAATGACAGCGAAACAGCCGGTACGGATCGTTCAGGTTGTCGAGGCGCTCGTTGGTGGCGAGGTCGCGGCTATCGGCGATGAAGCGATACGCCTGCAGCAGGCCCGCCGGGCCGACGAACTTGTCCGGATTCCACCAGAACGACGGGCACGCGGTGGAACAGCATGCGCACAGGATGCACTCGTAGAGGCCATCCAACTCCTCGCGCTCCGCCGGCGACTGCAGGCGCTCCTTCTGCGGCGGCGGCGTGTCGTTGACGAGATAGGGCTTGATCGAATGGTATTGCTTGAAGAACTGGCTCATGTCGACGATCAGGTCGCGGATCACCGGCAGCCCGGGCAGCGGCTTCAGCACGACCGGCTCGGACAGCTCGCGCAAGTTGGTGATGCACGCGAGGCCGTTCTTGCCGTTGATGTTCATCGCGTCCGACCCGCACACGCCTTCGCGACAGCTGCGGCGAAACGACAGCGTGTCGTCGACCGCCTTCAGGCGGATCAGCGCGTCGAGCAGCATGCGGTCGTGCGGATCGAGCGCGATGTCGTACGTCTTCATGTACGGCTTCGCGTCCTGCTCGGGATCGTAGCGGTAGATGCTGAATTTCATGATGTCAGTAGGTGCGCACCTTCGGCGGGAATGCCTCGACCGACAGCGGCGTCAGGTTGACCGGCTTGTAATCGAGGCGATCACCGGCGCTGTACCACAGCGTGTGCTTCAGCCAGTGAATGTCGTCGCGCAATGGAAAGTCGCTGCGCGCCTGCGCACCGCGGCTCTCCTGGCGCGCCGCCGCCGACGCGATCGTCGCGCGCGCCGTCGCAACCAGGTTGTCGAGCTCGAACGCCTCGACGCGCGCCGTGTTGAACGTGTGGCTCTTGTCGGTGATCGTCACGTGCTTCGCACGCTCGGCGATTTGCGCGACCTTGGCCACGCCCTCGTCGAGCAGCTCGGCATTGCGGAACACGCCGCAGTGGGTCTGCATCGTCACGCGCAGTTCAGCGCCCAGCGCTGCGACCGATTCGCCGCCATTGGCGGCATCGATGTGCGCGAGACGCGCGAGCGCACGCTCGGCAGCATCCTTCGGCAGCGGCTTGTGCGCGCGCGCCGGCAGGTTCTGCGCGACGATGAAGTCGCCGGCCGCGCGGCCGAACACGACGAGGTCGAGCAGTGAATTGGTGCCGAGGCGATTGGCGCCGTGCACCGATACGCAGGCACACTCGCCCACGGCGTAGAAGCCGTCGACGACCGCGTTGGGGTCGCCATTGCGCGGCGCGACGACCTGCCCGTGGATGTTCGACGGGATGCCACCCATCTGGTAATGGATGGTCGGCACGACCGGAATCGGTTCCTTGATCGGGTCGACGTTGGCGAACTTGATCGCGATCTCGCGGATCGACGGCAGCCGCTTCATGATCACTTCGGGACCGAGATGATCGAGCTTCAGCATCACGTGGTCCTTGTTGGGACCGCAGCCGCGACCTTCCTTGATCTCCTGGTCCATCGAGCGCGACACGATGTCGCGCGATGCCAGGTCCTTCAGGTTGGGCGCATAGCGCTCCATGAAGCGCTCGCCGTTGCAGTTGAGCAGGATGCCGCCCTCGCCGCGCACGCCCTCGGTGATCAGCACGCCGGCGCCGTACACGCCGGTCGGATGGAACTGCCAGAATTCCATGTCCTCCAGCGGAATGCCTGCGCGTGCCGTCATCCCGAGCCCGTCGCCGGTGTTGATGTAGGCGTTGGTGGACGCGGCAAAGATGCGCCCGGCGCCGCCGGTGGCGAAAATCGTCGCCTTCCCCTGCAGCACGCTGACCTCGCCCGTTTCCATTTCCAGCGCGACCACACCCAGCACGTCGCCGTCGGTATCGCGCACGAGGTCGAGCGCCATCCACTCGACGAAGAACTGCGTGCGCGCGCGCACGTTGCGCTGGTAGAGCGTGTGCAGCAGTGCGTGTCCGGTGCGGTCGGCAGCCGCACACGCGCGCTGCACCGGCTTCTCGCCGAAGTTCGCCGAGTGTCCGCCGAACGGCCGCTGGTAGATCGTGCCGTCGGCGTTACGGTCGAACGGCATGCCGAAATGCTCGAGCTCGTAGACGACCTTGGGCGCCATCCGGCACATGTACTCGATCGCGTCCTGGTCGCCGAGCCAATCGGAGCCCTTGATCGTGTCGTACATGTGCCACAGCCAGTTGTCTTCCGACATGTTGCCGAGCGACGCGCCGATGCCGCCTTGCGCGGCGACGGTGTGCGAGCGCGTCGGAAATACCTTCGACAGTACGGCGACGTCGAGCCCGGCTTCGGCGAGCTGCAGCGCCGCGCGCATGCCTGCCCCACCGGCGCCGACGATCACCGCGTCGAATTGACGCACCGTGGTCGCCATCTCAGTTGCCGCCCCACAGGATGGCGATCGTCCAGCCGAGATAGCCGACCAGCAGTGCGATCGCCGCGCATTCGAGCAGCAGCCGCCACCCGGCGGGCCTCACGTAATCCATCAGGATGTTGCGCACGCCCACCCACGCGTGCCACAACAGCGACGCCATGAAGAGGAACGTCGCGACGCGGAACGCGTTGCTCGCGAAAATGGCCTTCCACGTGGCGTAGTCGAAGCCCCCGTTCCACAAGGCGACGATGAACAGCAGTCCGGTATAGCTCGCCATCACCACGGCGGTGATCCGCTGTACCAGCCAGTCGCGCCAGCCGTAGTGCGCGCCCACGGGGATGGCTACGTGCGGGCTCACCATAGCTTCATCGCCACGGCCGCCGTGACCAGCACCGCGATCACCAGCACGACGGCGCTCGACTGGCGCGCAACCGGCAGGTCGAGCCCGATGTGCGCGTCGAGCACGAGGTGGCGTATGCCGGCCAGCAGGTGATGGACATACGCCCACGCAAGCGCCAGCAGCACGAGTTTCGACCAGGGATTGGCGAACAACGCCTTCCACGCCGCATACGACTCCGCCGATGCGAGGCTGGCCTGCACGCCCCACAGCGCCAGCGGGATGCCGACAACGAACAGCAGCGTGCCGCTGATGCGGTGCAGGATCGACACGATCGCCGGCAGCGGCTGGCGTATCGCCAGCACATTCAGGTAGATCGGGCGCTTGTGCTTGACGGCGGGACGATCGGCGGCAGACATGTCGGCGCTCGCGGGAAAGTTTGCAGGCGGACGTAGCGTTGCCGGCCGCATGAGGTCTTGAACAGTGGTTTTTGTTGCGAAGCAAGAAATTATAGCGCGCAGCACACCGGTCGCGCCAGAGCGGGCTATATTTGCGCGGCGCAACATCGCGCAGCCGCAATGACGCGCGGCGTGCACGGACGATGCCGGCGGCGCGTGCCGCGCGTCAGCCGAGCGCGTTGAAATAATGGCAATGCGCGGTGACGCACAGCCCGCGGCGCAATTCCACCGGCCGCTCGCCGTACGTATAGCTGACGCGCTCCACCGCCAGCAGCGGCTGGCCGACGGCCACACCCAGCGCGCGCGCGGCCACGGCATCGGCGGCCACCGCCTTCACGCGCTCGCGCGCATTCAGCATCCGCACGCCGAATTCGGTTTCGAAAAACCCGTACAGCGGCCCGCGGTAGGCGTCGTAGCGCGCCTTGGTCAACCCGCGAAAAAGCGACGCCGGCAGCACGATGTCGTCGAGCACGCCGGGAACGCCTTCGAACGCCAGCACGCGCCGCAACATCAGTATCGCTTCACCGCTGCGCAGCGACAGCAGCCGCGCAGTGTCGGCGCTCGCCTTGCCGCGGCGCACGTCGAGCATCCGGCTCACCGGATATTCGGCGACGCCGTCGTCGCGGCGTATCCGCAGGAAGCGCACCTGCGACGGGTGCTCGTGCGTGTGGGTCGCGACGAACGTTCCCTTGCCCTGCCGGCGCACCAGCAGGTTATCGGCGGCAAGCGCGTCGATGGCCTTGCGCACCGTTCCCGCGGCGACGTGAAAGCGCGCGGCGAGCTCGAGCTCGCTGGCGATCGCCTCGCCGGGCTTCCACTCGCCGGCTTCCAGGAGCTCGACCAGCAGCGCGCGCACCTGCAGGTAGAGCGGCTGGAACGACGGTTGCCGATGCGTGCTGGTCGATGCGGTCACGAGCACCTCGCGAGCGTGGAGCCATTCAAAAAAATTCAAAAATGGACAGCCGTTTAATCATATGTCTTCTATAAGACAAAAGATAGATGAGTGAATTGACAGCAGCGGCCGCGCGAGCCTATGATCGAGCCGGTTTCCGACCGCGCGCGCGCCTCGGCTGGGTTGGATCCTATCGACCTGCACAGGAGTTTCATGCGATGAAAGCACCCGTCCGCGTCGCCGTCACCGGCGCTGCCGGCCAGATCGGCTACAGCCTGCTGTTCCGGATCGCCGCCGGCGAGATGCTGGGACGCGACCAGCCGGTGATCCTGCAACTGCTCGAACTGCCCGTCGACAAGGCGCAGGCCGCGCTCAAGGGCGTGATGATGGAAATCGAGGATTGCGCGTTCCCACTGGTCGCCGGCATGCACGGCAGCGGCGATCCGAAGGCCGCTTTCAAGGACGCCGACGTGGCACTGCTGGTCGGTGCGCGTCCGCGCGGCCCCGGCATGGAGCGCAAGGACCTGCTGCTCGAAAACGCCAGGATCTTCATCGAGCAGGGCAAGGCGCTGGACGCCGTCGCGGCGCGCGGCATCAAGGTTCTGGTCGTGGGCAATCCGGCCAACACCAACGCGTACATCGCGATGAAATCCGCGCCGTCGCTGCCACCGAAAAATTTTACCGCGATGATGCGCCTCGACCACAATCGCGCACTCGGCCAGCTCGCGAAGAAGGCGGGCGTTGCCGTCGCATCGGTCGAGCACGTCGTCGTATGGGGCAATCATTCGCCGACGATGTATGCCGACTACCGATTCGCCACGTCGAACGGCAAGCTGCTCAAGGACGTGATCAACGACGAGAACTGGAACCGCAACGACTTCCTGCCGACCGTCGGCAAGCGCGGTGC
>DATCFA010000467.1:0-4271 GCA_036509805.1 Casimicrobiaceae bacterium | reverse complement strand
CCGCCAGTGGAAACAGCAGCATCGAGCTTGGTGCCAGCGCTCGCAGCATCTCGGCAGGGCGAATCGGCACGAAACGGGTGCGGCGCGCGTGTGCGACCTGCGGCAGCACGATGGCGATCGGTGCGAACGCGGTGCGGATGGATGCGGGCGCGAACTGGTCGACGAACATCATCGGCTTCTCCTCGACCTCCGCGAGATTGCGGAAATGTGCCGAATATTCCGCGAATCGCGGGAGGTCGCCGCGCACGACCTTGGCCGTCGAGTATGCGAGGTACACTCGCGGCGTCTCGCCGCCGTCGACGATGACATAGTCGTCGCTCGTGAAACCGAGTCCGGCAGCCAGGCACGCGAGCGCCGTCGACGACTTGCCGCTGCCGCTCGGTCCGCTGATAAGCACGCCTCGCGCGGCATCGCCGGTGCCCTGCGCGATCGCCGCGCTGTGCAGCAGCGCGCCGCCGCGCGCGGCGGCCCACCACTGCACGATGTGCTTGAACGGCGCTGCGCGCTCGAAATACGGCGCGGTCGACACATCGCGCAGCCACCAGTGCGCGCGCCGCCGGTCGACGTCGAGCACCGACAGCACGCCGGCGTCGGGTTGATAGAACGCGTGGCTGGCCGCATCGGAATAGCCGCCGAGACCGTCCTCCGGCGCGAACTCGCGACGCAGCACCGCCGAATCGGGCAACGCCACGCGGTCGACGGCGTCGTTCCAAATGAAGAGCTCGGGCTCGCCCGCCCCCGCGTCGCGCGTACGCAACGGCGCGCAGGCGTCGAGCAGTCGCTCCACGCCCGAGTCCGGGGTCATGCGAAGGGTCCAGCGATCTCCGCCGATGCGATAGCCGCGCGCACCGGTGGGTGTACGCGCCGCCGCGACGTCGAGCGCTGCGGTCAGTGTGCGAATGGCATCGCGGGCCCCGGCGTCGTTCAACGCCGTCATGGCGTCTTGCTGCCGCCCTCTTGCGGCCAGCCGAACTCGCCGACCTCGTGTACCGGGTCCAGAATCAGTATCGCGCGCATGTCGTCGAAGCGCTCGACCTCGAAGCCCTGGTAGTTGCCGGGGCTCACGATTTCCGGCCGATTGGGCGACGCCTCCGTCGCGGCGCGCAGGATGCCCTCTTCGCCGAGGCGCGCCACGAACCCGTCGAGATCAGCGGCGACGCGTGCCAACGGTGCACCGGTGGTGCCCGCGACCGTCGCGGCGATTTCGTCGAGAGCGACGCCGCCGGCGAGCGCCGGCCAGATCGCGGCGGCGTCGCCTGTCACGCTGTAATAGATGCCGTCGCGGAGGTTCATCACCATAACCTCGCCGTCGACGGCTTCGCCAATGATCGTCGGCGCGTTGATCTCGAAACGGCGTGCTGCCATGGGGTGTGCGGGCCAGGAAATGCGTCACTATACTTGGTCACTGCTGCGTTCGACAGGAGTGCCCGCCGCACGCTGCCGGAACGCCTCGCACCGCTGGTCCCGGCGCTGCGCGCGCGGTGTTCAGCCGGGATCGCGCCGCTCGCGAACGATGCGCAGAATCAGCGACAGCGCATAGCCCCGCGCCTGCAGGAACCGCACCTGGCGCGCCAGCTCGCGGTCGTCAGCTGGCGGGTCGGGATAGCGCCGTGCGAGGATAGCGCGCGCATCCGATTCATCGTCTATCGCTCCCAGCTCGGCGTCGACATCGTCCACGGCGTCGGTCGCCACCCGGCGCTTGCGCATCGTATGCACGATCGCGCGCTTGGCATAGCGGCCGGTCATCTGTGTGACCAGCGAGTGCGCATAGCGCGAGTCGGAGAGCAGACCCAGTTGCTGCAGCTCGTCGAGCACGCTTTCGACTTCGGCGGCAGGCGCGCCGCGCATTTTCAGCCGCTGCGCCAGCTCGGTGCGGCCATGCTCACGCCGCGCGAGCATGCGGATGGCGGTGGCGCGCACGCTGACCGGTGCTTTCGCGCGTTTCATTCCCGTACCCGGGGCATGGCGAGCGAACCGCGCGGCAGCGTGCAAGGCGCTACTCGTCGTCCTGCGCGATGACCTTCGGACGGAAGGCCGCCGGCACGTCGACGGCGACGCGGATCTTGGTTTCGATCTCGTCGGCGAGCTCGGGGTGCTCGCGCAGGAATTCGCGCGCATTGTCCTTGCCCTGACCGATCTTTTCGCCGTTGTAGGCGTACCACGATCCGGATTTCTCGACGATGCGATGCGTGACGCCGAGCTCGATGATCTCGCCTTCGCGCGAAATGCCCTCGCCGTAGAGGATGTCGAACAACGCTTCGCGGAACGGCGGCGCGACCTTGTTCTTGACGACCTTGACGCGCGTTTCGTTGCCGACGACTTCCTCGCCCTTCTTGATGGCGCCGATGCGACGGATGTCGAGGCGCACCGAGGCGTAGAACTTGAGCGCATTGCCGCCGGTGGTGGTTTCGGGATTGCCGAACATCACGCCGATCTTCATGCGGATCTGGTTGATGAAGATCACCAGCACGTTGGCGCGCTTGATGTTGCCCGCGAGCTTGCGCAGCGCCTGGCTCATCAGCCGCGCCTGCAGGCCGGGCAACTGGTCGCCCATCTCGCCTTCGATTTCGGCCTTGGGAACCAGCGCTGCGACCGAGTCGATGACGATGATGTCGACGCTGCCCGAGCGCACCAGCATGTCGGCGATTTCGAGCCCCTGCTCGCCGGTGTCGGGCTGCGAAATGAGGAGCTCGCCGACGTTGACGCCGAGCTTGGACGCATAGACGGGGTCGAGCGCGTTTTCGGCGTCGATGTAGGCTGCCGTGCCACCGACCTTTTGCATCTGCGCGACGACCTGCAGACACAGCGTGGTCTTGCCCGACGACTCGGGCCCGTAGATTTCGACGACGCGTCCGCGCGGCAGGCCGCCCACGCCGAGCGCGATGTCGAGGCCGAGCGACCCGGTGGACACGACGGACAGGTCGTTTTCGATCTGCGCCTGGCCCATTTTCATGATCGAGCCCTTGCCGAACTGCTTCTCGATCTGCGCGAGCGCGGCAGCGAGCGCCTTGCTTTTCTGGTCATCCATGGGGGGCTTGTCGAAAGGCATGATTTGGGTCTCCGGAGTATCGCGCGGCAACATGCCGAACGGGTTGGCGTAAAGCGATCATCGCATAGAACGAACGTTCGATGCAAGTCATCCGGAAGGATTAGTTGCGTCGCTTCCGCGGCCGAAGTAAAAACCCGTTTATTACTGTTAAATCAGGTAATTACGGGACGCCTGACGATCTTCAGCAACCCGCCCAGCGCATGCGCCACCGCTGCCCGGCGGACATTCGCGCGGTCGCCGACGAAGTGCACGGTCTCGGTCTCGACCGCGCCGTCGCGTACCGCCCAGGCGAAGCACACCATGCCGACCGGCTTGTCCGGCGTGCCACCGCCGGGGCCGGCCACGCCGGTGACCGCGACGGCACAGTCGGCGTCGCTGTAGGCGACCCCGCCTTCGGCCATCGCGTGCGCGACGGCCTCGGAGACTGCGCCCTGCGCGTCGATCAGCGCGGGATCGACGCGCAGCATCGCCGTCTTGGCCGCGTTCGAGTAGGTGACGAAGCCGCGGTCGAACACATCGGAGCTGCCCGCAACGTCGGTGATCGCCACGGCGATGCCGCCGCCGGTACACGATTCGGCGGTGGCGCATCGCCAGCCGCGCGCGCGCAACGCATCGATCAGCTCGCGCGCCCACTCGCGCGTGCTTTCCTCGGCCACCTTCGAGCCCCACGGCGCTTTCATGCGAACTCCTGCGGGCGGCAGCGATAGTGGTAGCGATAAGCCGGCACGAAGCCGAATTTGCGATACACGGCCAGTGCCGGCACGTTGTCCGACGTGACCTGCAGGTAAGCGATGCGCATGCCGTGACTCCACGCCCAGGTGAGCAAATGCGCGCACAACGCGGTGGCGTGGCCGCGTCCGCGCGCGTCGGTGGCGGTAATGACGTCGAATACGCCGCCGATGTCGCCTTCGTACGCGAGCTGTCCGGAGGCCACCGGTCGGCCTTCGTCGAGCACGATGGCGCAATGATGCCCGACGGCGGCGCTGGCCAGGCGCGCTTCGTGCGCGTCGCGTTGCGCGTGCGTCGAGCCGCGGATGGCGGCCACCGCCGCGCAGTACGCGTGCAGGTCGGGCGTGCGCAGGTCGACGCCGTCACGCCCGGTGGTTGCCGGCGGCGCTTGCAATTGCGCGAGCAGCACATCGGTCGCCTCGAATTGCGCATAGCCGTGCGCAGCCAGCGTGGCGTCGAGGTCGTGCGGCGCGTCGAACGGCGTGATGCGGAA